>JALOTV010000361.1 GCA_025457685.1 Opitutaceae bacterium | reverse complement strand
AATGGTGGAGGTGGCGGGAGTTGAACCCGCGTGCCCCTGGCCTTCGCGTGAGGCGTCTACCCTTATAGTGCCGTTTTAAATTCGCCGCCGACCCGCGACTGCACGCGCAATGTCGTCAACTAACCCCCGGATCGAAGATACGACGCCCACACCGCGGGTGGCTCTGGGCGTTATGTTCGCTGTCGTCGATCTTCCAGCTAGCGAACATCACTGGTCGATCGTCACCGCACTTAGGCGGCGAGGGGCATTTCTTCGTAGGTGCCGTTTATTTTTGTTTGAAGGAGTTTATAACGCGAGGCCTTCACTCGCGAAGGGCGGCCAAACACTCCAACCAAGGGTCGAATCCAGAACACCCCCAAAAGTTTTAAGGCTTTCGGTGATCTTCCGGGACACGGCCTGCGCCGCGTCGTGCCGGTGATCTGAAAGAACAAGACCGTGACAATCGCGCGCTTCACGGCGTTTAGCAAGCCGCGCGTCGCGCCCGCCATTCCGCGAGGATGGGTGCGTCGGCTTCGGGGATGGCGAGAGAGGCGAGTTCATGCTCGGCCACCCACCGGAGCGCGGCGTGTTCGCGGGGCTCGGGCGGGGGGCTGGCGGGGGCGAGGCGGGCGAGGAAGGGGCGGAGGCAGATAGTGATGGTCGAGTAGGCGTGGGTGACCGGGGAGAGGGCGGGGCCGAGCTCGATGCGGCAGCCGAGCTCCTCGTGGATCTCGCGGTGGAGGGCGGCCTCGGCGGTTTCGTCCGGCTCGAGCTTGCCGCCGGGAAACTCCCAGTAGCCGCCGAGGTGCTTGTGGGCGGGGCGCTGGGCGAGCAGGAGGCGGCCTTGGTCGTCCTCGATCAATGCGCACACCACCTGCACCACGGGTCTTGCTTCCATGACGAAAAGTGAACTAGGCTCCGATTTACCGACAAGGCTCATCCAAGGTGCCAAGTTGTAACCCAGAGGCCACGGGTCTCGTCTCCTTTTCCAATGCGCGCCAAAACCCCAGCCAGACCAGTCTCCTGGCCCGCGCGTTTCTTTCGCCCGTGGTTCATCGCGACCTCCGTGGGCTTGGCGATGGGTTGGGCGCTGATCTGGGTTGAGGATGTTGAGCCGAAGACGGAGTTGCCCAGCGCCTATCCCGAGTTTGGTCCGCGAGCGGCGATCCAGGATTTCTCGCCGTCCCAAACCGACTTTTCGAGCCTCGGGGGGCAGAGTTTTTCCGCGTCCGTGGCGGTGTCCGGCGCGGACGCGCCGCTGTTTTCTCCCGGTGCGCCGATCGCGGCCGAGGCCGCGCCGGCGGAGTCGCCGCTGCCGGCCAACCCGTGAGGCGGGCGGCGCGGCACGTCGCTTCAGGCGGAGCGATCAACCACCCGACAGGGTGCGCCAGAGGATAAACACCAGGAGCTGGGCGGAAAAAACCCGCAGCAGCATGACAAACGGATACACGGCGGCGTAGGCCACGGCGGGGGCGTCGCTCTGGGTGGTCTGCTGGGCGAAGGCGAGCGCCGGCGGATCGGTCATGGAGCCGGCGAGCAGGCCGCAGAGCTCGGCGTAGTTGAGTTTTTTCCAGGCGCGGGCGACCAGGCCGACGAGGAGCAGGGGCAGGGCGGTGACGAGCGCGCCGTAGCCGAGCCAGGCGAGGCCGTCGCCCTCGAGGAGGATGGAGACGAATTTCTCGCCCGATTTTATGCCTACGGCGGCGAGGAAGAGGGTGATGCCGATCTCGCGCAGGGCGAGGTTGGCGCTGGGGGGCAGGTGCCAGACGAGCGGGCCGGTGTTGGCGAGGCGTGAGAGGAGGATGGCGACCACGAGCGGGCCGCCGGCGAGGCCGAGCTTCACGGCGGCGGGCAGGCCGGGGACGAGCAGCGGTATCGACCCCACCACTACACCGAGGGCGATGCCGATGAAGAACGGGATGGGGTGCGGGTGTTCGAGGGCCTTGGCGGAGTCGCCGACCACGCGGGCCACGGCGTCGATGCCGGGGGCCTCGCCCACGACCATGAGGATGTCGCCAAACTGGATGCGAAACCCCGCGCTCGGGGTGAACTCCAGGCCCTGGCGGGTCACGCGGGTGACGACCACGCCGTGCTGCGCGAGCACGGAGAGTTCGCCGAGGGGTTTGCCCAGCACGCCGCCCTGCGAGACGAGGAGGCGGCGGTTGGACACGTTGCCCGGGAGGGATTTGAGGTCCACGCCGGCCTCGGCGCCGACCACGACGCGCAGGGAATCGAGTCCCTCGGCCGGGCCGACCGCGTGCAAGACGTCGCCGAGGGCGAGTTCGGTGTCGGGGCGGGCGACCGCGACCACGCCGCCGCGCGAGAAGCGGGAAACGACCACGCCGGAGCCGGTGAGCCCGGGGATGGCGGAGATGCGGCGGCCGACGAGGTTGGCGTTGCGCACCTCGAAGTTTTTGCCGGTGGGCGGCACCACGTCGGGGCGGAGTTTTTTCTCGGCCGCGCTGACCTCTGCGCCGACGTCCACGCGGAAGACGGCGCGGACGGTGACCATGGTGAGAATGATGCCCAGGATGCCGAAGGGATAGGCGACGGCGTAGGCCAGGCCCTGGATGGCGGAGGCGTCGGCCTCGGCGCCGACCTGCCGCAGGGCCTCGCCGGCGGCGGCGAGAGAAGGGGTGTTGGTGGTGGCGCCGGAGAGCAGGCCCGCGCCCACCGGCAGAGGCACCCGGCCGCTCAGGATGAGGGCGGCGGCGACGGCGGTGCCGGAGAGCACGATGGCGGCGGCGAAGGCATTTAGCACCCAGCCGCGGGAGCGCAGGGAGGCGAAGAAGCCCGGGCCGATCTGCAGGCCCAGGGTGTAAACGAAGAGGATTAGCCCGAACTCGCGCACGAACTCGAGCACGTGGTGGTCGGGCGCGAGTTTGAAGTGACCGAGCACCAGGCCGGCGAAGAGCACGCCGGCGACGCCGAGGCCGACGCCGCGCACCTTGATCTTACCCAGCGCGGTGCCGGCCGCGCCGGCGGCCGCCAGCAGGATGACGGTGCGCGCCACGGATTCGTTGAGAAACAAGTTCGATAACCAGTCCATCCTCGCAGCTTAGCAGA
>JALOTV010000360.1 GCA_025457685.1 Opitutaceae bacterium | reverse complement strand
GCCGAGCTGGGGCTCGGCGTTCCCAGGGCACGGGTCGGTGGCCCTCCCCGCTACGTCGGCAAGGAGGGCGGTGGCTCAGGCAGGGCTTAGGCCGCGAGCTTGGGGCACTCGGCCAGCGCGGCGTCGAAGGAGGCTAGCATGCTCGCGATGGTGGCGTCGGTCTCGTCGCCCATGTTGGAGATGCGGAAGGTCTTGCCCTTGAGCTTGCCGTAGCCGCCGTCGATCACGAGGCCGTGCTTCGACTTGAGGATCTTGTTCAGCGCCGACAGATCGTAGCCGAGGTTGTTGGCGAAGCAGTTGAGCGCGACGGAGCCGTAGCCGGCCTTGGGGAACATGGTGAAGCCCTTGGCGAGGACGTGGTCGCGCACCGTCTTGTTCAGGCGGGCGTGGCGGGCGTAGCGGGCCTCGATGCCCTCGGCCTTGATGTCCTCGAGCTTGGACTTGAGGGCGTAGATCAGGGCGATGGCGGGCGTGCTGGGGGTCATGCCGGCCTCGTGGTTCTTCTGGAACTCGACGAAGTCGAAGTAGTAGCCGCGATCGGCGAGGGTGGCGGCGCGGGCGAGGGCTTTTTTGGAAACGCTGCAGAGGGCGAGGCCGGGGGGCAGGGCGAGGGCCTTTTGCGAGCCGGTGATGAGCACGTCGATGCCGAGCTCGTCCTTCTTGATCGGCACGACCGAGAAGGAGCTCACCGTGTCGATGATGGAGATGACGTCGGGGAACTCGCGGATCACGGCCATCAGCGCGGGCAGGTCGCTCATGCAGCCGCAGGAGGTTTCGTTGTGGATGATCGTGATGGCGTCGTAGGCGCCGGTGGCGAGCTCGCGGCGCACGGCCTCGGGATCGACGGGCTGGCCCCACTCGAACTTGAGGGCGGTGGCCTGTTTGCCGCAGCGCAGGGCGACATCATACCACTTGTCGGAGAAGGCGCCGTTCATGCAGTTGAGCACCTTCTTGGCGCACACGTTGCGCAGGGCGCCTTCCATCACGCCCCAGGCGGAGCTGGTGGAGAGATACACCGGATCATGGGTGTAGAAGAGCGCCTGGAGCTCGGGCTGGATCGCGTTATACAGCGCCACGAAGTCGGGGCTGCGGTGGCCGATCATGCCCTTGGCCATGGCCTGGAGGGTTTTGTCGGAGACGGCGATCGGGCCGGGGATGAAGAGTTTGTAGCTCATGGAGAGTGGCGGTGCGTGGACGTTTGGGCGGCTGGACGATAAAGGGTGCAACGAAGCGGCGGGCGGGCGCGCCGGTCAAATCCGATTTCCCCTCGCCAGCGGCGTATCAGCGCGCCTTTTTCGCGCCATCGCCTCCGCGCATGTCCCACTGGCTTAAACGCAAACTCAACGCCTTCGAGCAATTCACCATCGATGTGATTTTCGGGCGGCGGGAGGGCGTGGGGCCGACCTTGTTCGCGGGCTTTTTGCACGGGGTCGGCGGCACGGGCAAGACGCCCGTGGTGGAGATGTTTGCCCGCGCCCTGCGCGATCGCGGGCGCAAGGTCGCCATCCTCTCGCGCGGCTACCGCAGCAAGGCGCCGCCGGCGTGGAAAAAGGCGCTCTGGTGGTTCACCCACACCAGCGCGCCGCCGCCGCGCATCGTGAGCGACGGGCAGACGGTGTTGCTCGATTCGGAAAAGGCCGGCGACGAGCCCTACATGCTCGCGCGCAACCTGCCCGGCGTGGTCGTGCTGGTCGACAAGGACCGGGTGAAGGCGGGCGTGTTCGCGATCAAAAAGTTCCGGTGCGACACCCTGATCCTCGACGACGGCTTCCAGTATCTGCCGCTCAAGGGCCGGCTCAACCTGCTGCTGGTCGACAAGACCAATCCCTTCGGCAACGGCCACCTCCTGCCGCGCGGCATCCTGCGCGAACCGGTGAAGCACCTGAAACGTGCCAGCTACGTTTTCCTCACCAAGTCCGACGGCCGCCGCGACGCGGAACTGGAGGAGCTCATCCAGCGCCACAATCCCGGGGTCAACGTGATCGAGTGCGCGCACCGTCCGCAGTTTCTCCAGCGCCTCGGCGCGGCGGAGCGCCGGCCGTTGGCGGATCTCGATGGCAAGCGGGTGGGGGCCTTTTCGGGCATCGCCGTGCCGGAGAGTTTCGAGGCCTTCGTCCGCGACCTCGGTGGCCGCATCGAGTTCACCCGGCGCTTTCTCGACCACTACCGCTTCAGCTACGAAGACTTTGTGGAGATCTTCTCCGAAGCGCTGGAGAAGAAGGTGGACTACATCGTCACCACGGAGAAGGACGCGGTGCGAATCCCCGACGGCATGCCCTGCCCGGTGCCGATCTACTACCTGCGCCTCGAGATCGAGATCCTGCGTGGCGCGGACGGCTTTGACGACGCAGTGGGCCGCATCTGCTTCCCGGCGCAGGGTGGGGGCTAGAGGCTAGTAGCTAGCGGCTAGCGGCTAGTGGCTAGGAGCTAGTGGCTCGGCGCCAGCCTTGACTAGTGGAAGCATATCAATAATTTAAAATCAATGAGTGCAGTCTCGCTACTTTCAATTAAGCAAAGTGTTACGAAGCTTTCCGAGCGAGAGAGGCGGGATCTTTCGGTGTTTCTTCATCGACTGCGGCAGGACACTCCTGCGTGGAAGCGAGAAACCGCCAAGCGCTTGGCTGCCATGGAAGCCGGGGCCAAAACGAGTTCCGCAGAATTGAGGAAACGCCTTAATGAGAAGTAAGGGCGCGTATTCCAGCTGGTTTTCGGACGATGCCGTCACTTTCTTCTCCTCGTTGACCAAAGCTAAGCGCAGGAAGGTCCTCGACATTGCAGATACATTGGCCGCCCACCCGTTTAGCTTGGGTGATTTTCAAAGCACCGACGAAGCAGGGCACGTAATTGAGACTATCTTGGTGGATGAGTTCATTTTCTCCTACTGGGTGGATCATGGTGCGCGAGAAGTGAGAATCACCGAGATTGTGCAGCCGTAAGAATTCACGGGTCGGTGGCCCTCCCCGCTACGCCGATCTCCGCTACTCTTCATTCGCGCTGCTGGCTTGGCCTTCGCTTCCTTGGCGACCTTGGCGTCAAAATTCTGAATTTTTAACCACGCAGGCCGAGCTGGGGCTCGGCGCTCCCGGGATCCTCCTAGGCGGTCGCCCCGCCGGCCCGGGCTTTTTGGCTTTCGCCCTTGCGGGAGCGCGCGGCGTGCGTGTCGTGTGCAGCCTTCCCATCTCCCCCTCCGCTCATGCTTTCCGATCCTCGCCTCGATCAACTCGCCGCCGGTCTCACGGGCTTCTCCTGTGAACTCAAAAAGGGCGAACGCGTCCTGATCGACGCCTTCGACGTGCCGGATGCGATGGTCATCTCCCTCGTCCGCGCCGCCCGCGCCCGGGGCGCGCACCCCATCGTGCAGATCCACCGCGCACGCATCTCCCGCGAGCTCATGCTCGGCGCCGAGGAGGCCCAGTTCGCGCCCCAGGCCGAGGTCGAGCTGCTGCGCATGCAGAAGATGGACGCCTACATCGCCCTGCGCGGCTCGGACAACATCTTCGAATCCTCCGACGTGCCCTCGGCGCGCGTGCAGCTCTACGCCCGCCTCATGAAGCCCGTGCTCGATCACCGGGTAAACAAAACCAAATGGGTGGTGCTGCGCTGGCCCACCGCCGCCATGGCCCAGCAGGCCGGCATGAGCACCGAGGCCTTCGAGGACTTTTATTTCCGCGTCTGCACCCTCGACTACGCCCGCATGATCCCGGGCATGAAGGCCCTCAAGGCCCTCATGGAAAAGACCGACCGCGTGCACATCAAGGGCCCCGGCACCGACCTCACCTTCTCCATCAAGGGCATCGGCGCGCGCGAGTGCGGCGGCCAGCGCAACATCCCCGACGGCGAGGTGTTTTCCTGCCCGGTGAAGGACTCGGTCGAGGGCCACATCCAATACAACACCCCCTCGGTCTACCTTGGCACCTCCTTCGAAAATGTGCGCCTCGTCTTCAAGAAGGGCCGCATCGTCGAGGCCACGGCCAACAACACCAAACGCCTCAACGAGATCCTCGATAGCGATCCCGGCGCGCGCTACATCGGCGAGTTCGCCCTGGGCTTCAATCCCCACATCCGCGAGCCCATGCGCGACATCCTCTTCGACGAGAAGATCGCGGGCAGTTTCCACTTCACCCCCGGCCAGGCCTACGAGGGCGTGGGCAACGGCAACAAGAGCCAGGTCCACTGGGACATGGTCAACATCCAGCGCCCCGAATACGGCGGCGGCGAGGTGTGGTTCGACGGCAAACTCATCCGCAAGGACGGCCTCTTCGTGCCCAAGTCCCTCCACAAGCTGAACCCCGAATACCTGCTCGGGAAGGCCTCCTGAATTTGAGCCCACGAAACACACGAAAGGGGCGCGAAGAATCGAGCCCGGCCCGCGCGCTTCGTTTGGACCTTTCGTGTGATTTCGTGTGTTTCGTGGGCCCATGACTTTGGATTCGTTCATCCGCGCCCTGCCCAAGACCGAGACGCACCTGCATCTCGACGG
>JALOTV010000076.1 GCA_025457685.1 Opitutaceae bacterium | reverse complement strand
GGTCAAGGTGGACGCCTCGCCGGATCTGTTGCCGGTCGAGATCGACAAGGGGCAGATTTTGCAGGTGGTGCAGAACCTCGTGATCAACGCGATCCAGGCTATGCCGGTGCCGGCTGACGGACGGGTGAACCTCACCGCCTACAACCTCACTGTGCAGCCCGGGGAAATCGCGGAGCTGGCGATCCGTTTTTCACCACCAAAAAATCGGGCACGGGCCTGGGGCTGGCCACGGTGGACAGCATCGTGCGGCGGCATGGCGGCCGGATCGGGGTGCAGTCCACTTTGGGCGTCGGGACGGTTTTCAGCGTGTTTCTGCCCGTGGCGAGCAAGCCCTTGCAGGAGGAGACGCGGCGCGCGCCGGCGCTGCGATTCGGCACCGGGCGCATCCTGTTCATGGATGACGATCCGAAGATCTGCGAACTCACGGGCGCGATGATCGCTAGTCTGGACTACACCCATGACATCGCGCGAAACGGCGAAGAAGCCTTGCAGCTCTATCGACGCTATCTGGCGGTGAAGCGGCCCTATGACGCGGTGCTGCTCGATCTCACGGTCATCGGCGGGATGGGCGGCGAGGAGTGTTTCAAGCGGCTGCGCGAACTGGATCCCGAGGTGCGTGCAATCGTCACGAGCGGTTACGACGACGACGAAATGGTGCGACGCTACCTGGACATGGGTTTCGTCGGCTACATCACCAAGCCCTACCGCGTCGGCGATCTGGCGCGCACGCTGAAGGCGGTGTTGCAGCCGCGGTGACGGGCGGCGCGGCTGCGGAGGTCAGAGCGCGGCGGCCTGGGCGCGGTGGGCGGCGGCGGCTAGGTAGTAGCTCTGCGCGGAAAAAGCGGGTGCGTCCGGAGCGCGCGGCACGGGGAGATAACCGCCGCCGGAGGTGAGCAGGCGGGCGTTTTCGTTGTCCTGAAGCTCGATGGCGAACAGTTCGTCGGTGACCCAGCGGCGGAGGGCGGGATCGAGCAGGGGGAAGACGACCTCGATGCGGCGGAAAAAATTGCGCGGCATCCAGTCGGCGCTGCCGGCGTAGATGGCGGGTTCGCCGCCGTCGTTGTGGAAATAGAAAGCGCGGACGTGCTCGAGGAAGCGGCCGACGATGGAGCGCACGCGGATGTTTTCGGAGAGGCCGGCAACGCCGGGCACGAGGCAGCAGACGCCGCGGACGACGAGATCGATCTGCACGCCGGCGCGGGAGGCGGCGTAGAGGGCGTCGATGACGGCCTGATCGACGAGGGAATTCATCTTGGCCATGATGCGCGCCGGGCGGCCGGCGGCGGCGTTTTCGGCCTCGCGCTTGATGAGAGCGAGGATGCGGCGGTGGAGCACATACGGCGCGACCAAGAGGTGCTCGAACTCGGGGGCGCGGCCAAAGCCGGTGAGGGTGTTGAAGAGCGTGGCGGCGTCGGCGGTGAGGGCGTCGCGCGAGGTGAAGTGGCTGAGATCGGTGTAGATCTTGGCGGTGCGGGGATTGTAGTTGCCGGTGCCGAGGTGGACGTAGCGGCGGAGTTTGCCGTCCTCCTCGCGGCGCACCACGAGGGCGACTTTGCAATGGGTCTTGTGGCCGACGAGGCCGTAAACGACGTGCACGCCGGCCTCCTCGAGCTGGCGGGCCCACTGGATGTTGTTGGCCTCGTCGAAGCGGGCCTTTAGCTCAACCAGGGCGGTGACCTGTTTGCCGTTGCGCGAGGCCTCGATGAGGGCGCGCACAAAGGGGGAGTCGCCGGAGGTGCGGTAGAGGGTCTGCTTGATGGCGAGGACCCGGGGATCACGCGCGGCCTGCTCCACGAAATCCACCACGGGCTGGAAGGAATCGTAGGGGTGGTGGAGGAGCACGTCGCGCTCGCGCAGGGTAGCGAAAATGAGGGCGGGCTCGCGCAAGGGCGAAAGGTTGACGGGGGTGAAGGGCGGGTAGGCGAGGTCGGGGCGGTTGACCTCGTCGAGCGCGAGCAGGCGGAGGAGGTTGATCGGGCCTTGGAGGCGGAAGACGTATTCGTGCGAGAGCGAGAGGTGGTCGCAGAGGGTGGCGAAGATCTGGTCGTCCACGCCGTCCTCGATCTCGAGGCGCACGGCGGCGCCGCGGCGGAGGTTGCGCAGCTCCTCCTCGATTTTTTTCAGCAGGTTCTCGGCCTCCTCCTCGTCGATGTAGAGGTCGCTGTTGCGGGTGACGCGGAAGAGGTGGGCGCCGTGGACGTGGAAGCCGGGGAAGAAGTCGGCGGCGCAGAGTTTGACGATGTCGGAGAGGAAGATGTAGCGGCGGCCGCGTTGATCCGTATCCGCGGAGTCGATACTGACCAGGCGGGGCAGGACGCGCGGGACGGGCAGGATGGCGAAGTGGCGGTCGAGCTCGACGGTGGACGGATCGTCGAGGCACACGACGATGTTGAGCGTCTTGTTGCCCAGCTGCGGGAAGGGGTGGGACTGGTCGATGGCCAGCGGGGTGAGGACGGGGAAAATCTGCTCCTCGAAGTAGGTGCGCACCCACGCGAGCTCTCCGGCGGTGAGCTTGTCGGGCGAGGCGAAGGTGATGCCTTCGGCGGCGAGGGCGGGCACGAGCTCGGCGTGCCAGCAGTGATACTGGTCGTCCACGAGCGAGGCGACGACGCTGTGGATGCGGCGAAGCTGCTCGCGCGGGCCGAGGGCGTCCACGCCGCCGGCGTTAACGACATCGTTGTCCACCTGCTGGATGAGGCCGGCGACGCGGATCTCGAAAAACTCGTCGAGATTGCTGGAGACGATGGCGAGGAAACGGACACGCTCGAGGAGCGGGTGGCGGGGGTTGCGCGCCTGGTCGAGGACCCGGCGATTAAAAGCCAGCCAGCTGAGCTCGCGGTTGAAGTAGGCGGCCTTGGCGGTGGGGACGGCGCGGGAGACGGGGGCGGGGTGGTTGTCGGGAATCAGCACCGCGTCTTCGACGGCGTAGGCGGGCACGTCCGAGCCAGGCCCGGCGGCCGGCGAGGGGGCGGCGGACGGGTTTTTAAGTGGACGGGAGGCGGTGCGGCGTGGCTTGGCCATGCGGATGAAAAAGGGAGAGCACACCCGGGCGACGGGCGGGTGACGAGTCTAATGGGCGGCGTGACATGGTTGTCACGCGCGGCGGGCGCATTGTTTCCCCGCCTGGCGTTTTTTCGTCAGGTGGGCTGGAATCCCGAAGAGCTCAGGCGAACCAGACGGTCTTGGGGTTGGTGAAGGCGAGCACACCGGGGCGGCCCAACTCGCGGCCGAGGCCGGAGGCCTTGGTGCCGCCGAAGGGCACGGCGATGTGGGAGCGAACGGGGTGGTTGACGAAAACCATGCCGGCCTGGAGGCGGGGGACGAACTCCGTGCGGGCGCGGCGGACATCGCGGGTGAAGAGGGCGGCGCCGAGTCCGTAAACGCTGCGGTTGGCGGCGGTGAAAAGGGCGTCCTCGTCTTTGGCGATCTCCACGGCGGCCACGGGACCGAAAAGCTCCTCATCCACGGCGGGCATGCCGGGGCGAACGTCGGCGAGCAGGGTGGGTGGGTAGTAGGCACCCGGGCCCGGGGGCAGGCGGCCACCCATGACGAGCTTCGCGCCGCGACGCACGGAGCGTGTGACCTGCGAATGAAGTTCGGCGCGCAGATCGAGGCGGGCGAGGGGGCCGAGTTGATTTTCGGGCGCGGTGGGATCGCCCACGCGATAGGATGCCATGGCCACCGCGAGGTGGCGGATGAACTCGTCGGCGACGCGGGCGTGGACGATGAAGCGTTTGGCGGCGATGCAGCTCTGGCCGTTGTTGACCAGACGAGCGGCGGCGCAAGCGGCGGCGGCCGAGAGGAGGTCGGCGTCGGGGAAGATGAGGTAGGGATCGCTGCCGCCGAGTTCTCCGACGAAGGGTTTGAGCGCCGCGCCGGCCAGACCGGCGACCTGTCGGCCGGCGGCGGTGCTGCCGGTGAGGGTGACACCGGCGATGCGGGCATCGGCGATCAGCCCCGGGATGGCGGAGGCGGGGGCGAGCACGCAGTCGAGCACGCCGGCGGGCAGGCCGGCGCGGGTGGCGATGGCGCAGAGGGCGAGGGCGCAGCCGGTGACGTTGGACGCGTGTTTAAGGAGGAGGGTGTTGCCGGCGATTAGAGCGGGTGCGGCGGCGCGGATGACCTGCCAGAGCGGGTAATTCCACGGCATGATGGCGAGCACGACGCCCAGCGGCTCGGGCATGACGGAAACGCCTTTGGGCGCGGCGGCGGGAATCTCGGGGCGGAGAAAGGCGGCGCCATGGGCGGCGTAGTGGCGAAGGGCGTCGGCGCACTTGGCGATCTCGGCGAGCGAGTCGGCGAGGGGTTTGCCCATCTCGGCGGTGACGAGGGCGGCAAGGGACGCGCGTTCGCGGTGGAGCGCCGAGGCAAAGGCGCGGAGGTGGCGGGCGCGGGCGGCTGGCGAGAGGGCGCGCCACGATTGGGCGGCAGCGTGGGCGGCATCCACCTTGGCCGCGAGGGCGCGGCGCGAGTGAACGGCGTAGGTTTGGAGAGGTTGGCCGGTCGCGGGATTGACGGAGGCAAGCGCCATAATGTGCCTCAGACTGCGCGCCGTCCGTGTGCGCGGGCAATCGGAATACACACGGAGCCCCGGCGGATGGCGGGGCTCAGATCGACCAGTTCCAGGCCTGGAGCTCGTCTTGTTTGCGGCACTCCACGGCGGCCTCGCGACGTTTGCGGGAGCGCACGACGAGGTTCTCGTTTTTGTAGTAGGCGATGCTGTTGTCCGGGATGCTTTCGAGCAGCCAGACGTTGGCGCCGACGATGGATTGGGCGCCGATGCGGGTGTCGCCGCCGAGGATGGTGGCGTGGGCGTAGATGGTTACGTGGTCGCCGACGTCGGGGTGGCGTTTGACGCCCTTGACGGGGTTGCCGTCGGTATCGACCTCGAAGGATTTGGCTCCGAGGGTAACGCCTTGGTAGATTTTGACGTGATGGCCGATGGTGGCGGTCTCGCCGATGACCACGCCGGTGCAGTGGTCGATGAAGAAATACTCGCCGATGCGGGCGCCCGGGTGGATGTCGGTGCCGGTGCGCTCGTGGGCGTATTCCGTGATCATGCGCGGCAGCAGGGGAACGCCGAGGCGGTAGAGCTCGTGGGCGAAACGTTGAAGCGAGATCACGAGCACGCACGGGTAGGCGAGGATGATCTCTTCGACGTGCCGGGTAGCGGGGTCGCCGGCGTAGGCGGCCTGCACGTCGGTCTGCACGATGCGGCGCAGTTCGGGCAGGCGGGCCAGGACGGTGGAGGCGATCTCGATCGCGCGCTGAGCGGGATCGACGGCCAGATCGGTGGGCGTGGCGGCGGGCGTGCCGCGCACGAAGTTGAGCGATTTCTCGACCTCGATGCGCAGGCGCTCGTGAACCTCGGCGAGACGGCGGCGGGTGAGCGCGGGGACGGAGTCGCGGGCGAGGGGCTCGGGCTCGAAGAAGCCCGGGAAGAGCAGATGCATGACATCCGCAGCGAGTCGGTTGATCGAGGCCTCGGAGGGGAGATTGCTGCCGTCGAGGTGGTTGATGCCACCCTCGGTTTCGTAGGAGCGCAGCAGGGCGTGGAGGGTGTTTTCGAAAGAGGTCATGCGGCGGAGCGGCGAACTGGTGAGGTTAATACGGTTTCTCGTAGGTGCGACCCTGCGCATCGGTAAAGACCAGCAGGCCGGGGCGCACGGCGCTGAGACGCAGCCCGAGCTCGGGCGAGACGACGTCGTTCAGGCGATAAACGCGTTCGTTCATCAACACCCGCGCCTGGGCGTCGAGGCCGCGGACGCCGGTCAGGCGTGCTTCGTTGAGGAAAGCATAGATGCGCGCGGCGGACTCGGCCGGAGCGGGAAGGGCTACTACGGGAGAAACCGGAAGCGGCGCGGGGGAAGGAGCGGGCGCGGGGGCCGCGACTGGAGTCGCTACAGGTGCGGGCGGGGTGGCGGGCGCGGGCTCGACAGGGCGGGCGGCGGCGGGTGCGACCGGAGCCGTCGGCGCGGGGGCGGCCAGCGAGGGCAACACGATCTGTGGCGTGGTGTCGGCGACCGGTGCGACGGCGATGGGCGCCGCGGGCTCGGCTGCAGGCGCGGGGAGGGCTGCGCTGGCGGCGGGGGCCAGCGGAGTCGCGGGGGGCGGCGTGAAGCCGTAGCGCATGATGAGGGCGGTGGCGACCGCGCCGATGGTAAGGAGCGCGAGACCGAACCAAAGCGGCGCATGGCGGCGACGCTTCAAGGTGGCGGCGGCGACGTGCGTGGTCACGGCCGCGGCGGCGACTCCGCTGGGGGCGGAGGAGAGTGGGGCGGCGTCGAGGCTGCGTTGGCGCTGGGCTTTTTTGAGGGCTTCGTTGATGAGGCTCATGGCACGGTGGCGGCGGGCTGGCGCGCGCGCGGCGGGTAGATCAGGCGGTGAGGTTTTTCAGGTCCTTGATGGCGCGGCGCACATCGCGCCAGGTGACGACATCGGAATCACGAATGAAGGCGGAGAGGATGGCCTTGTCGCAGAGATTGTTCACGACGCGCGGGATGCCGCCGCTGTAGCGGTGGATGGCGCGGAGGGCCCAGGAGGTGAAGGACGGGCGGCCGGCGCTGCCGGCGCGGGTGAGGCGGTGCTGGATGTAGTGGGCGAGCTCGGTGCGGGAAAGCGGGCAGAGCTCGTAGTGGACGAGGACGCGTTGGCGGAGCTGGCGGAGTTCGGGCTGGCGGAGGATGTCCTTCAGCTCGGGCTGGCCCATGAGCACGATCTGGAGAAGTTTGTGTTTATCGGTTTCGAGATTGGAGAGGAGCCTGACCTGTTCGAGCACGGGGTAGGAGAGGTTTTGGGCCTCGTCGATGAGCAGAAGAATCTCCCGGCCGGCGGCGATGCGTTCGAGCAGGGTGCGGTTGAGCTGGCCGAGGAGATCGGGCTGGTCGTGGTGGAGCGGCACTTCACCGAGCTCGGTGAGGATGGCTCGGAGCATCTGGGCCTCGTTGACCGAGGGGTTGAGGATCAGGACGGTGTCGAAGCGGCCGTCGGTCTCGAGTTCGTCGAGAAATTGGCGGCAGAGGGTGGTTTTTCCACAGCCGACCTCGCCGACGATGACGATGAAGCCCTTTTTTTCGAACACGCCGTATTTCAGGTGTTGGAGGGCCTCCTGGTGCGTGGGGCTCAGGTAGAGGAACTTGGGATCGGGCGTGATGTGGAAGGGAAGTTCCGTCAGCCCGTAGTAGCTCTGATACATCGCGGGAGAGGTAGCGGGCGGGGCGGGGGCAAGGCACGCCAAAAGAAACACGGGAAAAAAACGACGCATGATTTACACGCGGCCCGGCATGCGTCACACCGTGCGAACTCACCGTCCATCATGCCCGCCTGGCTCCATCGCATCGTGCTCGCTCTCTGTGCCATCATCTCGATCGGCGTGATCGCGGGCTTGGCGGTGGTGTTGTCGCGCACGCGGGCCGAGTTTGAGCGGGTGCAACAGACGGAACGCCACGTGCGGCAGCGTCTGGCGGAAGTCGAGCGCCGGCTGGCCGAGCAAGAGGTAGTGCTGGAGCGTCTGCGCACGGATCCGGCCTACGTGGAGACGGTTATACGCCGCCGCCTCGGCTACGCGAAGCCGGACGAGTTTGTGTTTCGTTTCGAGGAGTGAAACGGCGAGCCCGCACGGGGCGCGGGCGGCGAGCAAAAGGCGTTGCGGGGAGCGGGTGAAAACCCCTTTGCTGCGCGCTCCACTTCACCATGACCCCACACACCCTTATCACAGCGTTCCAGCAAGCCGGCCAAGGCCATGTGTTTGCCCATTTCGAACACTTGAGCGCCAGCCAGCAGGCGGAGTTGCTGGCGGACGCGGCGGAAGTCGATCTGGCGGAGATCGCGGAGCTCAACCGCACGCTGGTGCAAAAGAGCGCGGCGGCGGGCGTGGATCTGTCCGACCTGGAGCCTGCGCCCTACGAGGCTTTGCCCAAAAACGGCGGCGACGCGGCGGCCTGGGCGGAGGCGAAGCGCCTCGGTGAGGAGGCGCTCAAGGCCGGGCGCGTGGCGGCCTTCGTGGTGGCGGGCGGGCAGGGCACGCGTCTGGGCTACGACGGCCCCAAGGGCACCTACCCGGTGACGCCGGTCTTGAAGAAGACCCTTTTCCAGGTGTTCGCGGAGAAGCTGCTTGCGGCCGGCCGGCGCTATGGCCGCCCCCTGCACTGGTTCATCATGACGAGCCACATCAACCATGCCGCGACCGAGGCGTTTTTCCGGGCGCACGGGTTTTTCGGGCTGGCGGAATCGCACGTGCATTTCTTCCGCCAGGGGCGCATGCCGGCGGTGGGGCTGGACGGGAAGATTTTGCTCGAGGACAAGCACCGCATCGCGATGTCGCCCGACGGGCATGGCGGCTCGTTGCGCGCGCTGGATCGCAGCGGCGCGGTCGCCCTGATGGAGCGCGAAGGCATCGACATTCTCAGCTATTTCCAGGTGGACAACCCGCTGGTGCGTTTCATCGACCCGGCCTTCGTCGGCTGGCACCTGAAGACGCGTTCGGAGATGAGCAGCAAGATGGTGCCCAAGGCCTACGCGGGCGAAAAGGTCGGCCACTTCTGCACCCAGCGCGGCAAGACGGTGGTCATCGAGTATTCCGATCTGCCCAAGGAGCGGCAGGAGGAGAAGGACGCCGCGGGCAAGCTGCGTTTCATCGCCGGCTCGATCGCCATTCACCTCTTGGATCGCTCATTCATCCGGCGCATGGCGACCGGCGCGGACGCGCTGCCCTTCCATCGCGCGGACAAGAAAATCCCCTGCCTGGACGCGGCCGGCAACCTGGTGAAGCCGGAGAAGCCCAACGGCGTGAAGTTCGAGCTGTTCGTCTTTGACGCGCTGCCCTTCGCGAAGAATCCGGTGGTGATCGAGACCGACCGCGCCGACGACTTCTCGCCGGTGAAGAACGCGGAGGGGCTCGATTCCCCGAAGACCTGCGCCGAGGACCAGATGCGCCAGTTCGTGCGCTGGGCCAACGCGAACGGCGCCGGCGTGCCCGCCGACTCCACCGGGCTGCCGCCCTTCGCGTTCGAAGTGTCGCCGCTTTTTGGATACGACGAGGACAGCTTCGCCGCGTCCTGGTCGGCCAGCGCCGCCAAGCCCTCGATCTCGGCCGGCGCGGTGCTGAAGTAGCCCGCCGCCGCCGCGTCCCGCCCGACTCTTTTCCATTCCCTCGCAACCGACCATGTCACTCCTCGCCTCCCTCCAAGCCGCCGGCGCCGCCGGTCATCTGCTCGCTTCCACGGTCAAGAACCTGGAAACCTGGATCGCCGCCGGGCTGCCCGCCTGGGCGACGTCCTCGCTCGAGGAATTGGTGGCGGCGGGCGCATGGTCGGAGCTGAACGACCGCTTTTATCGCGATCTGGAGTTTGGCACGGGCGGCATGCGCGGCCGCACCATCGGGCGCGTTTCCACCGCGGCGGAGCAGGGCAAGGTCGGCCCGATGGGCACGCCGGAGCACGCGGCGATTGGCAGCAACATCCTGAACGACTACACCCTGGTGCGCGCCACCATCGGCCTCTTCCGCCACACGGCGGAGCATCTGAAAGCCAAGGGTGACGCGCGGCCGCCGGCCCTGGTGATCGCGCACGACGTGCGGCATTTCTCGCGGCATTTCTGCGAACTCGCGGCCTCGACCTGGTCGCGTCTGGGCGGACAGGCCTTCATTTTCTCCGGTCCGCGCAGCACGCCCCAGCTGAGTTTCACGGTGCGTCACCTCGGTGCGAACTGCGGCGTGGTGATCACGGCCAGCCACAACCCGCCCCACGACAACGGCTTCAAGGCCTACTTCGACGACGGCGCGCAGGTGGTGGCGCCGCACGACGCGGGCATCGTGGCGCAGGTGGGCCGGGTGCCGCTTGGCGAGCTGGCGACCTATCTGGAGAAGGACCTCTCGCGCGTGGTGACCCTCGGCGAATCCGCCGATGCGGCCTACCGTGCGGCCGCGGCCACGGCGGTGATCGACCGTTCGGTCTTTGCCGGCGCGAAGCTGAAGGTCGCCTTCACCTCGATCCACGGCGTGGGCAACATCATGTCGATGCCGCTGCTGCGCGAGACGGGCGTGGAGTTGCACGAGGAGCCGGCGCAGGCGGTGCACGATCCCCGTTTCCCCACCGTGAAGTCGCCCAATCCCGAGAACGCCGAGGCGTTGGCGCTGGCGGTGAAGCTGGCGGACGAAAAGGGCCTGGACCTCGTGATGGCGACCGATCCCGACTGCGACCGCGTGGGCGCGGCGGTGCGCGGGCCGGACGGAAAGATGCATCTGCTCACTGGCAACCAGATCGGCGCGCTGATGACGGAGTATCGGATTTCCCGATACAAGGAACTCGGCGTCATCCCGAAGGCCGGCACGGACAAGGCCGCCCTGGTGAAGACCTTCGTCACCACCGCGCTGCAGGACGAAATCGCCCGCTCGCACGGGGTGAAGGTCGTAAACACCCTCACCGGCTTCAAGTGGATCGCGGCCAAAATCCGCGGCTACGAGGAGCGCCTGAAGGCCGGCTACCTCGCCAAGCACGGTGTCGCCCTCGACTACAACGCGACGCCCTTCGCCAGCCGCGCGAAGCTCCTGCAGGAGTTCTCCACCTTCTATCTTTTCGGCACGGAGGAGAGCTACGGCTACCTCGCCAACGACCTGGTGCGCGACAAGGACGGCAACTCCGCGTGCCTGATGCTCGCCGAGGTCTGCGCCTACGTGAAGTCGCGCGGCATCACGGTGCCGGAGTATCTCGATGAGATCTACCTGCGCACCGGCTTCTACCTCGAAGGCGTCATCAACCTCTACTACGAGGGCGCGAGCGGTGCGGCGAAAATCAAGCGCATCCTCTCCACCTACCGGGCGACGCCGCCGCAGGCCTTCGGCGACGTGGCGGTGACGAAGTTCGAGGACTTCGGCGTGATGGATATCCGCGACAGCGACGGCGAGTTGGTGCCCAAGCAGGATCTCTACCTCGTGACCCTGGCCAACGGCTACACCTTCGCGGCGCGTGGTTCCGGCACGGAGCCGAAGATGAAGTTCTACGTGTTCGCCAAGGCGCCGGTGAAATCGGCCGCCGAACTGCCGGCGGTGAAGGCGGCGGTGAAGGCCGAACTCGAGCGGGTGAAGGCCTTGATCGAGGCCGACGCGCAGCGCCGTGCCGAGGGCTGAGCGGCCCTGATGCACGCGCCGCTGCCTGGCGGGTGGGCTGGCTTGCGAGCCGGCGGCGGGGAGTTGCCAGGCGGCGCGACGCATGCATGATTTTGCGCGTCATGGTCGCGCTTAATCCCGCCTACATCGCCTCGCTGGTCGGTCCCGGCCGTCTGGGGTTTGTCGCCACGAACGGTTTGCACGACGCGGTGGTGATCGAGGGCGTGCAAGAAGATGAATATCGCCGGCGAATCGACGAGGGCTGGCGCGTGGTGGAGGTTAGGCCGATTTGCCGCAGCCTGACGCCCAAGCTCATCCACACGCGCGAGGAATTGCAGGGCACGCGGGTGTTTTCCTACGTGCTGGTGGTGCTGGAGCATCCGGCGCGCAAGCTGGCC
>JALOTV010000075.1 GCA_025457685.1 Opitutaceae bacterium | reverse complement strand
GCCCCAGCCCATGTTCGAGGAGCCGCGCGAGCGTCCTATGGTGTTTCGCGAGGAGCCTCAAGTTCCTCCGCCCTTGCCTACTGTCCGGGAGGTCGTGGTGACTTACGACGATGGCGCCGCGCTTGAGCGCCAGCGTCGTATGGAAGAGCAACTGGCGGAGCTAGAGAAGCAACGACGCGAAGCCCGTCGCGCGGCGCAGGCGTTTGCCGAGTCGGGTGCGACGCGAGCAGCGACTTCGGATACCCAGTCCGGTGCGGCGAGGACGGCGGCGGTCGGAGAGCGCAGCCTGGTGCAGGACCTGCGCGATCCGCGTGCGGTGCGCCGGGCCATGGTGCTGCGCGAAGTGCTGGGGCAGCCGGTGGCGTTGCGCTAGGCGGCACGCCCGACTCGGCCGAGAAAAGCCGAAAACCGCTTGGCCCGCGATGCCGAGGTCGTTTCGTTTGTCGTATCCATGACTCTCTCCGACCTCGTCAATCCCTCCGTCCTCAGTCAGCCGGTGTATGAGCCGGGTAAACCTATCGAAGACGTGGCGCGCGAGCTCGGGCTGGATCCGGCGGGCATCGTCAAGCTCGCCTCGAACGAGAATCCGCTGGGGGCGTCGCCCTTGGCGGTGTCCGCCGCCACCCGAGCGCTAGGACAGGCCGAGCTTTACCCGGACGGCGGGGCCTTTGCCCTCAGGCAAAAGCTTTCTGTCCGGCATGGGTTGGCTCCGGAGCAATTCGTGATCGGCAACGGCTCCAACGAGATTCTCGAGCTGCTCGGGCATGTGTTCCTGCGGCCGGGTGACGAGGTGGTGATGGGCGCGCCCGCCTTCATCGTTTACAAGCTGGTGACGCTACTCTTCGGCGCGCGTCCGGTGGAGGTGCCGCTGGTCAACCATCGTCACGACTTGGCTGCACTGGCCCGTGCGATCACGCCGCGCACCAAGCTGGTGTTTCTGCCCAGCCCGAACAATCCGACCGGCACGGCCAACACCCCTGAAGAGATCGCCGAGTTTGTGCGCGCGTTGCCGTCGCATGTGGTGTTCGCCTTTGACGAGGCCTACGCGGAGTATCTGGAGAATCCGCCCGACCTGCGTCCTCTGATCGCGGAAGGGCGAAAGGTGATCGGGCTGCGCACCTTTTCTAAGATCTACGGTCTGGCCGCCCTTCGGGTGGGCTATGGCTATGCCTCTCCCGAGCTCGCCGGCTTGCTCAACCGGGTGCGCCAGCCCTTTAACGTCAACGCGATCGGTCAGGCCGCGGCCTTGGCCGCGCTCGACGACGACGCGTTTGTCCACCGCACGCGCGAGGCGAACACGCATGGGCTGCGCCAGCTCGAGCAGGGGTTTACACGCCGCGGGCTGGAGTGGGTGCCGAGCGTGGCGAATTTTCTCCTCGTGCGCGTGGGCGACGGAGCGCGCGGCTTTGTCGAGCTGCAGAAGCGCGGTGTAATCGTGCGCCCGATGAAGCCCTACGGCATGCCGGAGTGGTTGCGCGTCACGGTGGGCACGGACGCGCAGAACCTGCGACTGCTCGCCGCATTCGACGCTGTTTTCGGAACCTCGGGCTGAGATTCGAAGAATCTCGGCGGGCCGGCGTGCGTCAGCCCTCGGCTCTGGCTCCCGGGAGCGGTTTGTTTTCCGCGTCGAGATTCTTGCGCAGATCCTCCAACAGACTGGATCGGCCCGGCGCGAAGAGGAAGCGATCGCTGGCAAGCTTCGAGTAGGCGTCCCGCAAAAGGTCGCGGGGCGGTTTGCGCATGGTGAGGAGGGTGCGCAGGTGGGTGGCCAGCGCGTCCGCATGACCGGCGGCGAGGTCGAGGCGAATCAGACCGGTGAGTGCGGTTTGATTGAGCGGGTCTGATCTGACGGCCTGGGCCAGCACCTGGCGGGCTTCCTGATTTGCCCCCACGCTCACGAGACGGTTGGAAACCGCGACCAGATTATCAGCGCGGACGCTGGCCTGGTTAAGGAAATTGCTGAGAAAGAGCTGTGCGGCCTCAACGTCTGAAAGACCGTAGTTGGCAATGGCTTGGAGTCCGTTGAATACCGAATAGAATCGTTTCCCCCACTCCGGATTCTCTTTCATCATCGTCGTGCAGGCTGCGAGGGCCTCGCGGTATTGTTTGGCCACCACATAGGCTTCCACCGTCATCAAGGCGGCGCCTTCCCAGGGCAGGTTGGTCGCTTTGCTGTGGTCGTAGACCCTGCGCGCGAGATCGGGGCGGCCGGTGTTGGCGGCAAAATCGGCCAGTGCCACCATCACATCGCCGTTGGCGGAGAAATCGCGGAAAATGTCCGCAATGCCCGACTGGACCCGCTCTTCGTTAGAGGCTTTGTCGTAAATGTAGAGCAGGTCGATGCGCGGGCGAGGGCGATCGGGGTAGGTAAGCTGCTGGAGAACAACCAGACGGCGAAGTTCGTCGATGCGGTTATCCTCGCGGAGAAACGAGGCGTATTGGTTGTAGATTTGCTCGTTCTCCGGGTTTTGGGCATACAGCTCTTCCAAGTAGAACAATGCCGCCTCGCGCTCGCCGCGCTCCCAGGCGATGCGCAAACCGAGAATTTTTCCGTCGATGGAATCGGAGAGGTTGAAAGCTCGGATAGTGTCCTCGGCGGCGTCGTAGTTGCCGCGGAAAAACTGCGCAGTGGCGCGAGCGGTGCCGATCAGCGTGCGGCGAGGGCTTTTGGCCGCACCCTCTCCGTCGCGGGCAATCAGGTCGTCGGTGATTTTGATGAGGGCGAAATCCGCCTGGCGCTGAAGTAGAAAGCTAAAAAGCGCCTGAAGGTATTCGATGTCTTGGCGATTGAATTCCAACCCATCCAGCAGGGTGGTCTCGGCGAGATCGGGACGCTGCCAGATCATGTAAAACTGAGCCAGAAGCATGCGGCCATCGCGATTGTCGGGTGCCAAACTGCTGCCCAGGCGAAGGTTATAGAACGCTTCGCGATATTTTTGCTCCTTGAGCTGTTCCTTCGCCCTTTCGATCCAGAAGTTACCTCTCGCGTTGCGGTATGCCTCCTTTTGCGAGGGGTAGAAAAGCATGTGGGTGAATTTCACCTCGGTGAAGCCACGACGGTATTTGACGAACAAATACGCGCTGGTGGCCAGGCCAAGCCACCCGGAGATCAACGCCAGCAGGAGCGCGACGATGGCCATGCGCCAGGCGACATGGACGTGAAGCCCGCGGCTCGTGCGCTGGATCTGGACCGGCGAAAACCGCATCAACCCCGTCGGCTTGCTGGCCGCCTGGACTTCGGCCTTCGTGAGTTTTGCCGAGCGTGCGCCGTTGGCGCTGGTGGAAGGGGAATGCGGGGTGTCTGACATACTTCGGTAGCTAATGCGCCGCGAGCCCAAGTCTGCAAACCCGCAGTCGCTGCCTAACGCACCTTTTGACGTTTCCCGGTCCAAATGCCATACGCGCTTCGCTGTCCTAGTCACCGTGGACTGGAGCCGGAATCGCACGTGGATCAGAGATCGAACGCGCTCTTGGACGAACCTCTGGCTGGCTCAAAATGCAGGTATAGTGCAAAATCTTCCTTGCGAAAAACACGCACAGGTTGCACCCATGATTTTCTGACTGCTATTTAACTTTCGAACTCACGCCAAACTAAGCTTGCCACCGATTTTCGTTCAGGCACTCCAATTACCCACCTTAACTTTTTCTTCACTATGACCACCAAGAGCCGTCTCGCCCTCCTCTCGACCCTAGCCTCCACGCCTGTGTTTGCGGCGCCTTTCCTTGCGATTGGCGACAATGCCGAGCTCTTTCTGACGGCTCGCACGGAAGCTCGCTACGAAGATAACATCACCTTCTCCCCGGACAACGTCGCCTTGGAGGACGAAGTGTTCGAATTCGCGCCCGGTTTCGACTTGGTTTACGGTAAGAACTCCTTGGTGAAGGGCTCGCTCAGCGTTTACGAGCGGTTCATCGCTTATTCCGATCACAACGTTTTCAATGAAGAGCTCTTCAACGGTGTGTTCACTTCCAACTACGAGGGGGCGAAGTTCCAAGGTGGCCTCAATGCCTCGTTCAAGGAGCTCAACCAAAATAACCGCGACGCAAATCTGGACGACCGTCTCGTCCGTAGCGACTCGACCGACGTGAGCGCCAAGGGCGAAGTGGCTGTCACGGAGAAATCCAAGATCGGCGGCGGTCTCGTTTACAACAACACCGACTACAAGATCGCTGGTTTCGTTGATCGCGAAACCTATTCGCTCCCCGTTAACTACTACTTTGCCATCACCGAGAAGGTTGATCTCAGCGCTGGTGTTCAATACCGCATCAACGACACCGACGTCGCCAATGGCGACGCTGACGAAGTGTTCTACAACGTGGGTGCTCGCGGTCAGTTCACCCCGAAACTCAGCGGTTCCTTCAGTGTCGGTTACGCCACCCGTGACCCCGATGTCGGTGACGACAACAGCACCCTCGGTCTCGATGCTGGTTTCGATTACGCCTACTCGCCCAAGACCACGTTCACTCTTAACCTGAGCAATGATTTCGAGACCTCCTCGGTTGGTATCGGTCAAGAGATCGCGGCCATCAGCGCTGGCGTTCGTTCCGCGCTCACCGCCAGCCTCACTGCTTCCGCCAACGTCGGTTACCAGATGATTGATTATCTGGGCATCAACCGCGAGGACGACTACGTGACCGGTTCTATCGGCCTCACTTACGGTGTAAACGAATACCTCTCTGTGGACGCCACCTACAACTACCTCGACAACTCCACCGACGACGCCTTGTCCGAGTTCACCGCCAACATCATCTCGATCGCTGCCAACATCCGCTACTAAGCGACCGAGCAGGCGCGAAACCTTTACTTCAGGAACAAACGGAAGAAGATCTCGGTCTTCTTCCGTTTTTTTGTCCCCTATGCCAATTCTTCGTCTTCTCTCCGCGTTTTTCCGGTTTTCACTCGTTCTGGCGGTTGGTTCGGCATCGCAACTCGTTTTTGCTCAAGATGCTGCTGCTAATAGCACCGCATCCACCGAGGTCACGGTGGGCAGTGTAGATTACCAGCTTCGACCGACCGACGTGCTCCAAGTAAAGGTTTTCCAAGAGGAAGACCTTACCCGTGAAGTCTCTGTTTCCAAGGAGTTTACGATCTCCCTTCCTTTGATTGGAAATGTTGATGTGCGCAATCGTAGCGTGCGCCAAGTGGAGGAACTGATTCGGGATCTCTACAACCGCGACTTTTTGGTCAATCCGCAGGTGACCTTGATCGTGCTGCGCTATGCGGAGCGCTCGGTGAATGTGATCGGCATGGTCAATAGTCCCCAAGCCGTTCCCTTTCCCAATGAACGCGGCCTGACTTTACTTGAGGCCATAGCGCGTGCCGGTGGCTTTAACCGCCTCGCCGACCGTTCAAAAGTCTCCATTACTCGAACCGATGACAACGGCAACACCACGACTTTTACCGTCGATGCCGTTCGCATGATCGGTGGACGTTCTGACACGCAGATACCTCTGCAGGTCAATGACGTGATCAACGTTCCTGAGAAGTTCCTCTGATCCCCAGCCCCTTTATTTTCTGATTTTCCGACATGGATTCGAATTCTAAGCAAGCGCCCGGCACAGCCCCGGCCGAGTATGGCAATGCGGGCTACGGTTATGGATACCCGGCTCACGGGTATGGTGAGAGCAGCGCGCAGCGGAGTCTTAACGATTACCTGCTCATTCTGCGCGAGCGCATTTGGTATGTGGTGGTTGTCTTCCTCGTCGTATTTTCTTCGGCTCTGGTTTACACTTTCAGCCAGACAAAGATTTACGAATCACAAGCCAGCGTTCAGGTCCTTCGTCAGGATGCACGCGTCATGCAGTCCGAGTCCGTCGTGGATAGCACGGTGCGATCCACCGAGGATTTGAACACCTTGGTCAAAGTTTTGGAGAGCTCGCTCATCATCAAGCGAGTGGCCGACCGCATCACTGGCGAAGAGCTTCGCCAATTCATGGCTCCCTATGAAAAGGGGCGTTGGGGCGATCCGCTTACTCCGCTCGAAGTGCTCGGCTACAACCGAACCATCACACCGCTGCGTCTGAGCTTAGTCGTGCAGGTCTCTTACCGGCACCCTGACCCCGTCATTGCCGCAAAAATCGCCAACATGTTTGTGGATGAGTTTTTGCAATGGAATGCTCGTGTGCGCATCGATGAGTCCATGCGCGCGGTGGAGGACCTTCAGATTCGTGCCGAGCAGCAGCGCAAACGCGTCGAAGAGCAGGCCAACGAGCTCCAGAGCTACCGCGAGAAGAACGACATGGTGTCGCTCGATCAGCGCAAAGACATCGTGACCGAAACCCTAAAGCAGCTGAACATGCTGGCGACCCAGACCCAGTATCAGCTCAAGGAGGCGGAGACCCGCTGGCAGCAAGTTCAGCAACGCCAGCAGAATAAAGGTGATTTGGCCGAGCTACCATTTATCGCCCAAAATCCTATAATTAGCCAGCTTACCCAGCAAATCGCTGCGCGCAAGATCGAGATCGCGCAGATGCGGGAGCGCTATCGCGATCGTCATCCGGTGATGATCCAAGCCAACAACAACTTGGCGCAATCTGAGCGCGAACTTGAGCGGGCCTTGGCCTCTGCCGCCTCCACCATCAAGGCGGAATACGAGAGCGCGCTTCGAAACGATCAGGAGGCACGCAAACAACTCGACGAGGCCTCCAAAGACACCCTCGCGCTGGATCGCCTCGCGGTTCAGTATCAAGCCAAGGAACGTGAGTTCAAAATCAACGAAGAGATCCTCGCCCAGCTCATTGCTCGTATGCGTGAGGTCAACATGCAGGCCACCATGGAAAACAGCGGTGCCCGCAAGGTGGATCCCGCAGTGCCTTCGGCAGCCAACCGTTACGTGGAGCCTCGTATCGCGCTCAACATCGGTGTGGGCGTGGTGGGTGGTCTGGGCTTGGGTCTAGCCTTCGCATTTTTCGTCGCATTCATCGACGACCGCGTGAAGAGCTCCTTCGACATCGAATCGGTTGTCGGTTTGTCGCTGTTGGGTATCATCCCTCAGATTAAGAAGATGGAGCAGCCGGATAAGGCTCAGATTGTCGTTAACAACGCCGATCGCCAAGTGGCGGAAGCCTTCTTGACGCTGCACTCCAGTTTGCGGCTTCGAGACGATTCCAAGGACGCGAAGGTCATCCTGACCACTTCCACCATTCCCGGTGAAGGTAAGTCTTTTACTACGACAAACTTGGCGCTCACTTATGCCGCCCACGGCGATCGTGTTTGCGTGGTGGATTGCGACTTGCGCAAGCCCAACATTCACAAGTCTTTCCGTCGTGAAAACTTGAAGGGTGTGATCGATGTCTGTTCGGGTGCCGCCACGCTGGATGACGTGGTCATGAAGGAAGTGCATCCGAATTTGGATGTCATTCCTACGGGAGGGCGCGCAAAAAACCCCACTCAAATTCTCAACAATAAGTCGTTTGAGATCATGATTTCCGATCTGCGTAAGCGTTACGATCGGGTGTTTATTGACACGCCTCCCTTGGCGGCGGTGAGCGATGCGCTGGTGGTCCTTCCCCTCGTGGACGGCTCCATCTTCACCATCTTCTTCAACAAGGTTCGCCGTAAGGCCGCTCAAGCGGCGGCGCGTCGCCTCTTGGAGTCCAACGTCACTTGCTACGGTGCGGTGCTCAACGGTCTGAATCTGGCCGTTTCTGGCTACTACTACGCCCAGTATTACGACAAGTCCTACAAGGACTATTACGTGGTAGCTTCGCCGGAGGAAGAGGCCCAGATGAAGGATAACAAGGGCGAGAAAACAGCAGCCTAAGGGCTAGGCCCTTTCCAGGACTTGGTTCATCTCTCAATCGGCACCTGCGGGTGCCGATTTTTTTTGGCCGGCGCCAGCGTTTGGTCGGTGATCAGTTAACGGTTACGTAGGTAAGCGGGTAGGGGACCTCGAGAGCTTTGGATTTGGAGCTCTCGCCGAGGTCACGCAGTAGCAGTCGGGTTGGGTCTTGTTTACTGTCAGACTAAGGGGCGGTTTTCCCTAATGCGTGGTCGGAATAGGGTTATGCCCTACCCCATGTTGCGCGTGTTGTTCTGTTTTTTGCGTCTTTGCCTGGCTGTTGCTTCGCTTGTCGTTGGCACCACCGTCTCGGCGCAGAAGCAGATGGAAAATTTGGGACGTGGGGTGGTCGCCCTGCGAACCAGCGCGACGCAGGTTTATGTGAGCTGGCGCATGCTGGGCACCGATGTGGATGCAGTGGGCTTTAATCTTTATCGCACGGTCGCCGGTGCTGCGACGGTGAAGGTAAATTCCAGTCCAATCACGCTTACGACCGATTATCGCGATACGCTCAATTCCAGCGCTATCGATCTCGGCGTGAGCTACCATGTCCGCCCCGTGTTGGGCGGAGTGGAGCAGGCGGCGTCGACGGTCTTTGCCTTGCCCGCCATGGCTCCGGTGTCGCCTTTTCTTTCCGTGCCCTTGCAAGTGCCGCCTGGCGGGGTGACGCCGACTGGCGAGGCCTACACCTACAGCGCCAACGATGCCGCGCCGGCCGATCTCGATGGCGATGGCGAATACGAACTCGTGCTCAAGTGGGATCCCTCCAATGCCAAGGACAACTCGCAGTCCGGCTACACCGGCCCGGTGTTGATCGATGCCTACAAACTCGACGGCACGCGCCTCTGGCGCATCGACCTCGGGCGCAACATTCGCGCCGGCGCGCACTACACCCAGTTCATCGCCTACGATCTCGACAGCGATGGTCGCGCCGAGGTGGCGATAAAGACCGCGCCCGGCACCTACGATGGCCTAGGCAACGCCGTCCTCCTGCCCGGTGACAGTGCCACGGCCGACTACCGCAACTCCGGCGGTTATATCCTAAGCGGTCCGGAATACCTCACGATTTTCGATGGTCGCACCGGCGCGGCGCTGGCCACCACGCCCTACCTGCCCGGGCGCGGAACGGTTTCAAACTGGGGCGACAGCTACGGCAACCGGGTGGACCGGTTTCTCGCCGGCGTGGCTTACCTCGACGGCGAGCGCCCCTCGCTCGTGATGTGTCGGGGATACTACACGCAGACCCACTTGGTCGCCTGGGATTGGCGCGACCGATCTTTGACCCGTCGTTGGACGTTCACGGCGGCGAACAACACCGCCTATGCAGGTCAGGGCAACCATGCGCTTTCGGTGGCTGATGTGGATGGCGATGGCCGTCAGGAAATCGTCTACGGGGCGATGACGGTGGATGACAACGGCCTCGGGCTTTACAGCACCGGGCTCGGACACGGCGATGCGTTGCATGTCTCGGACTTCGACCCCGCACGGCCCGGGCTGGAGGTGTTTTCACCCTTCGAGTCGCCCGGTTCGAATGGCAACATTGGCACCGCCCTCCGCGATGCCGCCACCGGGGCCATCCTTTGGTCCACCTTTGCCGCGAGCGGCTCGGATGTCGGCCGCGGCGTGATCATGGACATCGACCCGCGCTACCCGGGCGCGGAGGCATGGGCGACCAACAACACCAACGTCTACTCCGCCGCCGGAGCGGTGATCGCGACCAAGCCCTCGAACATGTTTCACAACTTTGGCGTGTGGTGGGATGGCGACCTGCTGCGCGAACTGCTCGATGGCTCGACGGTGTCGAAGTGGAATCACCTTACCTCCGGCCGCTCGAACATCCTGCTCGCCTACAACTGGGGCGCGACCTCGAACAACAGCACCAAATCCACGCCCGCGCTCTCCGGCGACATCCTCGGCGACTGGCGCGAGGAGATCGTGTGGCGTAATGCCGACAGCACCGCGCTGCTCGTTTTCAGCACGACCACGTCCGCGACCAATCGCCTGCGCACCTTCGCCCACGATCCGCAGTATCGCGTGGCGCTGGCTTGGCAAAATGTCGGCTACAACCAGCCGCCGCATCCGAGCTTTTTCGTCGGTGCCAACATGGCCGCCCCGCCCATGCCCGACATCCGCACCGACCCCATCGTGCCGCCCGAGCCGCCGCGCCCGCCCGAGGCCGTGCGCTGGACCGGCGCGGTCTCGGCCCAGTGGGACGACGCCACCGCCAACTTCGCCACCGCCTCGACGGGCGCGGCCGTGGCCTTTGCGCCGGGTGATCCCGTGCGCATCGACGACACTTCGACCACGCCGGCCATCGAACTCGTGGGCACGCTCGCACCGGGCTCCGTGACGGTGGACTCGGCGCTTGCGCGCACGCTCTCCGGCACGGGCCAGCTCACGGGCGCTGGGATGCTAACCAAGGCCGGCGCGGGGCAACTCACCCTCGCTGCGGCGCATGCCTACAGCGGCGGCACCACGGTGCTCGACGGCGTGCTCGCTCCCGCCGTGGCCGGCGCGCTGGGGAACGGCACCGTGACTCTGCGCGGCGGCCGCCTCGCCACGGCCTCGCTGGCGCTGCCCAACTCCATCCGCGTCGAAGGCACGGCGACGATCAGCGGCGGCCATGCGGGCGGCGCGCACGCGATCTTCGCGGTCAGCGGCGACGGCGTGCTGACCCTGGATGCGACCAACGTGTTTGACCTCGAGGGATCGCTCTCGGGCTACGCCGGCAAGGTGCGTCTTGCGGGCACGGGCTCCTTTCGGTTTTTCGGCAGCGCGGGCTCGGCGGCGGCGGAGTTTGATCTTGGCACACGCTCGCTAAGCGCGCGCTCGGGCGCTGCGTTTGCGCTGGGCTCTCTGGAGGGCGCGGCGGGCTCGGTGTTGTCGGGCGCGTCGGGCTCGGGCAACAACGCGGCAGTGACCTACACCATCGGCGCCAACGGGCGCGACACCCTCTTCGCCGGCGCGATCAACAACGGCAACGCGAGCACGGCGGTGGTAAAGACCGGCGCGGGCCGGCTGGTGCTGGCGGGAAGCAACAACTACGGCGGCGCGACCACGGTCTCGGCCGGCACCCTGCTCGTCACCGGTGCACTCGGGGCGACCAACGTCTCGGTGGCCGGCGGGGCCACCTTTGGCGGCGGCGGCACGCTGGCCGGCAACCTCACGCTCGCGAGCGGGGCGCGGCTTGCGCTCGGCGTGGCCCCGGATGCGACGCGCGGCCCCGCAGTGGCGGGCGTGACCACGCTCAATGGCACGATCACGATCGTGGCCGAGTCGCTGGGCGGCGAGCTGGCGCCCGGCGCGTATTCGTTGCTCAACTACGCGGGCACGCTGGGCGGCACGCCGACTTTCGTATGGCAGGCGCCGGCGGGCTCGCCCCTCACCGCGAGGGATATCGCCGGCCCCGAGGCCGATCCCGACGCGGATGGCTGGCCCAATCTGCTCGAATATGCCCTGGGCGGCGATCCCCTGACGGTGGGCGGGCCGCCCGGAGCGCCCGCGCCGGAGGTGGTGGATGCCGGCTTGGCGCTGGGCTTTCAGCGCATCGCCGATCCGGCTCTGATCTACGAAGTCGAGGCGAGTGACGCCCTTGGCGCTAACGCGGTCTGGACGGTGATCTGGAGCAGCACGGGAGCGGCCAATACAGCCGGCCCCGTGGTGGTTGAAGATAACTCGGAAGCTGCTAGTCGTCCGACGCGCTTCATGCGCCTGCGCGTGCGAACCGGGCCGTGAGCCGGATGGCGGCTACGCCAACCTCAGTCGAGTTTCTTGGGGAAAAGGCATCCGCAGCCTTTTCCGCAGCAGTCTTTACGTCGAATGCGCACGTAATCCCTCATCGGCCACCAAATCGCGAAGAGCAGGGCCGCCACACCGAGACCGACTAAAATCCACGTCAACATGAGGCGAACCGTGGGAGGTCGGCGCTGATTTGCAAACGAGAGAATGCGGTGGCGCGGGGCTGGCTCTCTCCGCTCAACATCCGCCGGGCTGGCCGTAATAGGCGCCCGGGCCATGCTTGCGTTTGAAATGTTTGTTCAGGAGTTCGGCTTCGATGCCGGGCAGATTTGGTTCCAACTGGAGCGACATCAGCGCCATGTGGGCGATGCACTCGGTGGCGACGGCGACCTCGACGGCTTTTGCGACGGTCTTGCCCCAGGTGAACGGTGCGTGGCGGTTGACCAGCACGGCG
>JALOTV010000359.1 GCA_025457685.1 Opitutaceae bacterium | reverse complement strand
CGGCGAGGCCTGCCCCCACCACATCGCCCTCACCGACGAGGCCCTCGCCACCTACGACACCCACTTTAAGATGAACCCGCCCCTCCGCACCGAGGAGGATCGCCGCGCCATCATCGCCGGCCTGAAGGACGGCACCATCGACATCCTCGCCACCGACCACGCCCCCCACACGCCCGACGAGAAGGACCGCGAATTCGACCTCGCGCCCAACGGCATCCTCGGCCTCGAGACCGCCCTCGCCGTCTCGCTCGAGATCCTGGTCCGCAAAAACAAGATCAGGCTCGCCACCCTCGTCGATCTCTGGACCCGCAAGCCCGCCCAGCTCCTCGGCCTCCCCGCCGGCACCCTCGCCGAAGGCGCTCCCGCCGACCTCTGCCTCTTCGATCCCGACGCCGAGTGGACCTACGACGCCAAAAAAGGCTTCTCCAAATCCGCCAACTCCCCCTGGCACGGCCAGAAGCTTCGCGGCCGCGTGCGCTCCACCTACGTCTCCGGCAAACTCGTTTACGCCGACGGCAAGATCCTCGCCGCCTGATCCCCCGCCGCTCCGTCCCTAAGTAGCGGGAGCTTCCAGCTCCCGTCCATCTTCCGCTCCGTCCAGAGTAGCGGGGAGCGCCAGCGACCCGTCCCGCCACCGCGTCGGCGACCCGTATCCACCGTTCCCCTACCTCACGCCGCCGGCAGCAGGATAAACCCCGTCGCCGCGTCGCCGATCACCTCGCTGCGCGCGCCCGCGTGGTGCACGTGGTGCAGCGCGATCAACGCGCAGAACAGCGCGTCCGTGCGATCCTCCACCGGCTTTGACCACCGCTCCGCCAGCAAGGCCGGCGTGTCCGCATCCAGCGCCAAATAGGCAAACTCCCGCGCCAGCAGCTCCCGAAGCAGCCCCTGCAAGCGCGCGAACTCCGCCCGCCGCGCCGCCACCGGGCCCTTCTTGTATTTGATGATCCGCTCCAGCCCGAAGAGCCGCACCATCGCCGGATGCGGATACACCTCCGCCGCCACCCGCCCGCCCACCGCCAGTCCGTCCACTCCCCAACCCGTTTCAAAACCCAGCTCCGCCGCCAGCCGCCCCGCCACCCGCGGCGGCCTTGGACACTTCCCCAAATTCGCCGGATGACACGCCGCATGCTGCCGATGAAAAAGCACGTGCGTCAATCGGTCCACCGGCCGCGTGCCTGTCGCGTTGGGGCACACGATGGGCGCATCCACCGCGAAAAACGCCCCCTGCCCGCGCGCCAGCCGCCGCCCCGCCTCCGCGACGAGCGCGTCGTCGCCCTGCGGATACGCGTAGCCGTCCAGCCGGGCCCGCCGCCGCGCCCCTTCATAGCGCACGAAACACACCCCGTCCGCCATGCGCTCGCCCCAAGCCAGATCCACCCCCGCCAGCAAAATGTCCGCACGCGCTTTATTCACGCCCGCACCGTGCATGAAAGCCCCGCCCGCGCAAAAAATCCCCCCATCGTAGCGGGAGCTTCCAGCTCCCGCCCTCCCCCGCCTCCGCCATCCCCGTCCCCGTAGCGGGGAGCACCAGCGACCCGTCCTCAACCGTCCTCCACCGTCCACATCCTCCCGTCCTCCCCATCCCCCTCCGTCCGCCTCCACCAGCCCACCATCTCCCCCCACGCCTCCACCCCTGCACCTTTTTCATGGTGAACTCCCGCGCCCTTCCCCACCGTCCCCCGCTCGCCGCCATGTCCACCGCCCTCGCCCAACGCGCCGCCCACATCATTTCCCAAGTCTCCCCCGAGGCCCCCGCCGATTTCGTCCTGCGCCGCGAGGTCGGCACCGACCGCGAACTCGAATCGCACGAGAAACGCGCCCTCACCGGCGCCGTGTTCGCCTACTACCGCTGGCTCGCTTGGCTCGACACCGCCCGCGCCCTGCCCCAGCGCGTGCTCGCCGCCCTCGACCTCCAGAAACGCTTCGACGCCGACCCCGCCTCCATCAAGCCCGAGGCCCTCGTCGCCCGCACCCTGCCCGCCTGGGCCCTCGACTCCATCGACTTCCCCACCCCCGAGGCCCGCGTCGCCTGCCTGCGCCAGCTCCAGCGCCCGCCCTCCCTCTGGATCCGCCCCCAGCGCGAGTTCGCCGCCTCCCTCGCCCGCGCCCTCCGCCACACCGCCCCGCCCGACCTCGCCGCCTCAGGTTTCAAGTTTCAACCCTCAGGTCTTTCTTCTCTCACCGCCCTCCGCTACACCGGCCCCTCCGATCTCTTCAAATCCGACGAATTCAAAAAAGGCCTCTTCGAGATCCAGGACCTCGCCTCCCAGCTCATCGGCCACGCCTGCGCCCCCGACCCCGGCTCCACCTGGTGGGACGCCTGCTGCGGCGAAGGCGGCAAGACCCTCCACCTCTCCGATCTCATGGCCAACAAGGGCGTCATCTGGGCCACCGACCGCCACACCGGCCGCCTCGCCACCCTGCGCAAACGCGCCGCCCGCGCCCGCGCCTTCAACTACCGCGCCGTCACCTGGAACGGCGGCCCCTTCCTCCCCACCAAGACCAAGTTCGACGGCATCCTCGTGGACGCCCCCTGCTCCGGCGTCGGCACCTGGCAGCGCAACCCCCACGCCCGCTGGACCCTCGCCGAGAGCGATGTGCGCGAGCTCGCCGAGATCCAGCTCCAGCTTCTGGAAAACACCCACAAGGCCCTCAAGCCCGGCGGCGTGCTCATCTACGCCGTCTGCACCATCACGCGTCAGGAGACCACCGACGTCGTCCGCGCCTTCGGCGCCGCGCACCCCGAGTTGGAGCCCGCTCCCCTCCCCGGCCTGGGCCGCCCCGAATCGTCCCTTTTCCTCTGGCCCCACGAGCTCGACGCCAACGGCATGTTCCTCGCCGCCTGGCGCCGCAAATAGCCGCCCCGCCGACCGCGAGCGTTTTTATCAATCCGCTCGCAATCCCCTGCGCCGGGCTGGCTTAGTATGCGCATGCCCCTCCGCCGAGCCTGGCCCGTTCTTCTGGCGATCCTCGCCGGCGTCTGCCCCGCGCTCCTTCGCGGCCAGACCACGACCACCCACACCTGGACCGGCCCCAGTGCCGGTGATTGGGCCACCCCCGCCAACTGGTCCACGGG
>JALOTV010000358.1 GCA_025457685.1 Opitutaceae bacterium | reverse complement strand
ACCACCACCCCGAGTGGACCAATGTTTATCGCACCGTCTCCGTGCGCTTAAACACCCACGATGCCGGCGGGCGCGTAACCGCGCTCGATGTCGCTCTCGCCGCGCGCCTGGAAAAACTCGCGCCCGCCCCCGGCCGCCCCGATCAAGGGCAGGCCTAGGACTCGACCTCGTGTCGAGCCGTGTGTCCATCCGCTAGGCCTTTGCTTACACCCCGGCTGCGAGATCACGCACGCGCACCGGCGCGTCGGTGGCGAGGGAGCGGTTGGCCGCCACGCCGGTGAGGATGGACCACGCGCCGTCCTCGTGGCCCGCCGCGCGGCCGAGCGGATCGGGCTCGGGCGAGGTCGAAAACACGTCGTCGAGTAAGCGGTGATCGCCACCGCCGTGGCCGCCTCCCGCCTGCGGGATCTCGATCTTCACCGGCTCGGCCCAGTGCGGGCGATAGATAAGGGTCGCGTCCTCGGTCACGGGATGCGGCGAGGCGCCGCGCACGTTTTTCACCTGGTTGGCATCCTCGCCTTCCAGCGCGCAGAAGGGGTTCTCCACCACCTCCAGCTCCAGCCGGCCCTTGGTGCCGGTGAAGGCCACGCGGTAGCCCTCCCAGGGCGCGAAGGCGGTGAGGTGGTAGGTCATCACCGCGCGGTTCTCGTAGCGCACGAGCAGGCTGAGCTCATCCTCGATGGAGATGCCGTCGCCAAACACGTTTTGGTCGCGCAGGTAGCCGTCCGCCGCCTCGCACTCGAAGTAGAGCCGGCGGTGTCCGTCGTTCTTGCGCAGATCGAGAGCGAAAGGATCGCCCGCCGCCGCCTCGGAGCTGCCTCGCACGTAGGCGCGGAGCTCGCCGCGCGCCTCGGCGTTTTCGCGCCCGTAGAAACGCAGGCCGCCCATCGCCACCACCGTCTCGGGGCGGGTGCCGAGCCACCAGTTAACCAGGTCGAAGTGGTGGGTGGATTTGTGCACCGCGAGGCCGCCGCCGTTGCGCTTGTCGCGGTGCCAGCGGCGGAAGTAGTCGGCACCGTGGCGGGTATCGAGCACCCACTCGAAGTGCACCGATGTCACGCGTCCGACGAGGCCGTCCTGGAGCAACTCCTTCACCTTCGAATTTCGCGGGGCGTAGCGGTAGTTGAAGGTCACCGCGAGGCGGCGCCCGGTGCGGCGCTGCGTATCCAGAATTTGGCGACACTTGTCGGCGTCCACCGTCATGGGCTTCTCCGTCACCACGTCGCAGCCCGCCTCCATGGCGCGGCAGATGTAGTCGTGGTGGGTGCGGTCCACCGAGGTGACGATCACCCGGTCCACGCGCTGCTCGCGCAGGAGTTTTTCAAAGTCCGCCGGCCCGCAGCTGGGCAACGCGAGCCCAGCCTCGGCCTGCCACGCGGCGATGCGCAGGGGGTTGATGTCGCACAGGCCGACCAGCTCGGCCACCGGGGCGTAGCGCCCGAGCAGGGCGTCGCGAAACATGGTGGCGCGGCTGCCGGTGCCGACGATGACGTGTCGTTTGCGGGGGGTATTCATGCTGGGCCCAGCCTAGCGGGGCGCGCGCGTTTTGGCCATTGCCGGACCGTGCGCCGATTTGACAGAAACGCGCATGCTCACCACGGCGGACAACCTCGCCTACCTCGGCGGCGGCACACGCCAATACGGCCTGCGCCCCGTGCTCGGTCGCGCGCGCGGGTTTTGGGAACTGCAGTGCATAGTATCCGGCGCCGCCCGCCCCGAGCCGTCGGCTCCCTCGGCGGCGGGCACGCGCGCGCCCTGCCTTTATGTGTCCCACCCCGACTCCGCCCACGGCTGGACCGATGACGGCGCGGGGTTTTCGACCATGTGGGTCGTGCATGTCCGCGATCTCCCACCGGTGCTCGCCGCGCAGATAAACCCGGCGCAAACGCTCGCGCTTCCGCTCGACGAGCGCGAACACCGCGCCCTGTCCGCCCGCCACGAGGAGGCCCGCGGCATGGCCAAGACCGGCGACGCGCGCCTCGGGCCCAAGATCGCCCAGCTCCTCGTCGAGGTCACCTTGCTCGCCCTCGCACGCTCCGCACCCGCCACCCCGCCCGCGCCCGCCTCGCCGGCCGAGCGGGTGGAGCGCGCCCTGCACTGGTTCGAGGAGAACCTCGCCGAATCGCCCGACGTCGCCGACGTGGCCCGCGCGGTCGGCGTGTCCGCCGCGCACCTGCGGCGGCTTTTCGCCGAGGCGGGCCGGCCCTCGCCGCGCGCGGAGCTGGCCCGTCTGCGCATGGCGGCGGCGCGGCGCTGCCTGCTCGAAGGCTGGAAACTCGAACGCGTGGCGGCCTTTCTCGGATTCAGCGAGGCGAGCGCGTTTTCCCGAGCCTTTGCCGCCGAGTGCGGATGCTCGCCCCGGGCCTGGCGCTCGGCGGTCCGCGAAGGCTGACGCACCGGAATTTTGTCCCGACGCGAGTTGCGCGGACGGGCGACCCGCGTCCCCTTGCGGCCATGAAACGCCTCTCGTTCTTCGCCGTCGTTTTCACCGCCCTGCTTCCTTTCGCCGCTTTCGCCGCGCCCGAGATCACCGTGACGCGCCTCGCCTACACGTATGCGGACGACGCCTATGCGCCCGCACTCGTGCGTCCCGCCGGCGACGCCGCCCTGCCCGGCGTGCTCATGGTGCCCAACTGGATGGGCGTCACCGACGCCGCCATCGCCAAGGCCTCCAAGGTCGCCGCCCTCGGCTACACCGTTTACGTCGCCGATGTTTACACCGCCGCCGTGCGGCCGAAAAACGCCGCCGAGGCCGGCACCGCCGCCGGTGCGATCCGTGCCGACCGCGCCCTGCAACGCGCCCGCACCCAAGCCGCCTTCGACCACTTCCGCTCCCTCGCCGCCACCACCCGCGTGCCGGAGGGCCAGTATGCCGCGATCGGGTTTTGTTTCGGCCAACATCACCGGCCGCGTGCTCGTGCTCCACGGCGACGCCGATCCCTACGTGCCCGCCGCCGATGTGAACGCGTGGCTCACCGCCATGCGCGCCACCAAGGCCGACTGGCAGTTCGTGGCCTACTCCGGCGCCGTCCACTCCTTCACTGACCCGCTGGCCAAGGCCCCCGGCCAGGCCGAATACCACCCGGTCGTCGCCGCCCGCGCCTTCGCCCACATGCACACGCTGTTGCAGGAGGCCTTCGCGGCCGACACCGCGAGGCGCTGAAAACGCACTTTCTGGTGTGGCCACGGCTGTCCCCAGCCGTGCGGTTCGTAGTTTTAGCGCGTGCGCAACGCTTGCACGGCTGAGGACAGCCGTGGCCACAACCAAACCCTCCGCTCTCGACGAGCGCCGTCAGCGCAACAACACCGCCCACGCAAACGCGCCCAGTTCCAGCGCGTCCGCCTCGTCCCCCACCAGCGTTTCCAGCTCGTCGGTCTCGGGGTAATAGCGAGTGGTCAGCCTCTCGCGCACGAGCCCGCTGGCCCGCGTCGGCTCCGGGCTCTCGTTAAACACCGCACGCCGGCCTCCGCCAAGGCCGCGAGCAGCGCGGCCTCTCCATCGTCGGGATGCCAGCTGACCGCCCGCACCGGCGGCGCATCCACCGCCGCGGTGCGATCATGCACCACGCAGGCGTAACGCGCGGCGAGCGCATGCTCGCCCGGCGTGAGGTAATGAAAATCGATGCGCGCCTCGAAGAGCACCTTCGCCGCCGCCCAGGGCAGGTCGCCGTCCTGGCCCCAGATCGCCACGCGCACGAGCGGGACAGAGCCCGCGTTGAGCGCGCACAGCCGCGCGCAGGCCCGCGCGTAGGGCGCAAACTCGCCCCACCACGCGCTGTTCGGCCCCACGTCGGGCGCGCGCTCGGTGCGGCGCGGTCCGCGCACCGAGTAATAAAACGCGTGCGGAATCAGCCAGTCGCACCCGCGCACGAGCAGCCAGCCGGTGAGGCCGCGCATCTCCGCAAAGGTGAGCTCCGGGCCGAACGCGCCGCAAAATTCGTTCAGGTTTCGCTTCACGCCGTGGTGGGCGCAGAACGACGCCACCGCCTTGGCCGACACCGATTCGCGACCGGTCAGGCCGGTGGGTTTGCCGGGCTCGACCCAGCGCCACACCACGTCCTGCCCGGGCACGCTGAAGTGTCGCAGCGGCGCGTAGTCGTCGGGTTCGTGCGGGTGGCCGAGCAAGGCGATCCCATGCGCATCGCACCACTGGCGGATCGGCGCATAAAACGTCTCCTCCAGCCGCCGCGCCACCGCGCGCAGGTAACGACGCCGCGCCGCCTCGCGCCCGGGGTTGGCGGAGTCCCAGGCCGCGACGATCTCGGCCGCCCAGTCGCGCGGCTCGATCCGCGCCAGCTCGGCGAGGATGCCGCTCGTGCCGGGCAACACGTCGGGAATCGCGCGCCCCAAGCGCCCCACCGGCGAGGGTTCGTCGGTGAAGATGCCCGCGATCACGGAGCCGAAATACTCGCCAAACTCCCGGTGGTAGCGCGCGTGCACCAGCTCGAGAAACGATCGAACCGCGGCGGGGTTCAAAATATCCGCAGCCGCCGGCGTTTCCTCCAACGCGTCATCATGCGTAGCATCCGCCGGCGGCTCCTCGCGATAGTGCAGGCCGCGTATCACCGAAAACAAGCGCCGCGACACCACCGCCACCCGCGCGCCGTCGCTCGTGCGCGCCTCGCCCTCGAGCCGCGCGGCCCAG
>JALOTV010000074.1 GCA_025457685.1 Opitutaceae bacterium | reverse complement strand
TGGGACGCGCCGTCCGCCTCCGCCCTCATTCGCGGCGAAAAAGCCACGCTGACCACTCGTTTGCTCGCGCCCGCCGGTGTGACCTGGCGCGCCACCGTGCAGGAGAAATTCGATGTCCCGGTGGACCCCAAATACACCGAAGGCGGCGTCGCCGGCTTCGGCGAGACCGGCCGCTGGGGCGAGCAGAGCCACCTCCTGGCCGAGACGGCCGAGGCTCGCGCCTCGCACCTCGTCTACGCCGTGCTCTGGCCCGAGCGCGACGGCCGCCCGGCCCGCGCCCTGGAGGCCCGGCTCGCGCCTGACGGTCGACTCGAGGTCGCACGTCCCGACGGTGTCACCGACCGCATCTCCTTTTCCGGGGATAAGCTCTTGATCGACTGAGGTCTGAAAACCTCGCGTGCGAGACCCGAGACACAGCCAGCGAGCGATATTAATAATTATCAAAATCAACTTGAATTCTCTGATCGTCCTTCCATGCTAACCATCAAACCCCGCCCCGTCATGAACCTCGCCCATCTCTCCGTGCGCCCGGCTCGGCGCGCTTTTACGCTCATCGAGCTGCTCACCGTGATCGCGATCATCGGCATCCTGGCCGCGATCATCATTCCCACCGTCGGTCGCGTGCGCGAGTCGGCGCGGGCCGCGAGTTGCACCTCCAACCTGCGCCAGATCGGCGTCGCGCTCAAACTCTACGCCGACGATAACAAAGGCATGCTGCCCGCCGCGTCGCGTCCTTTTGACGCCGCGCTTGGCGATACTGGCGGCGGTTCGACCGTGCCGTGGGGCAAGGCCCTCGGTCCTTATCTCCCTCGTCGCGGTAGCACGACCACGGCGCAGGAGCACCCCATCTTCGTCTGCCCCTCGGCCAACTACAACGGCAAGACCGGGCCCGAGCTGGGTAACACCTATACAGCCACGGGTGCCATGATCGGTCTCGGTGCCAGCGGCACGGCCACGGGTAGCGCGGTGAATCCGCGTTCGTTGGCCTCGATTGATCGATTCCGTCAGACTTTGATCCCGCTCGTCATGGAGGGCAAGGCGAGCAGCGCGACCTCGACCAGCGCCAACTCGAATCGCAATTGGAATAACATCGGCACCGATCTCTCGGCCGCGACTTTTCAGGAGACCACGAACTTCGATTTCCGCCACGGCGGCCGCATGAACGTCGCCTACGCGGACGGCAGCGTGCGTTCGATGGATTTCGCCACCTTCAAGACGCTCGACGTGCGCACCTACTCGGGCCTGCCCCTGCAATAAATCATGTCACGCCCCCTTCTTTTCTGGGCCGCGCTTGCGCTGGCCCCGGCCGCTGCCTTGGCCAATTTGCTGACTCACGCCGATCCCGGCGAGTGGCAGCTCGGTGATGCTCCGCCCAAGCCCTGGCAACATTCTGACCGGGACGAGGGAGTGGAGGTGCGCTCGGTTCTTCATTCGGAGCGCACGTGGATAGAGCTGCGCGACGATTCGACTGAGAAATCCGCCAGCCTGCGCCAGGAGTTTCCGCCTCTGCGCGCGGGCCGGCTCTCGTTTCGCCTCGCGCTGGCCCGCGATCATGTGGGCGAGTTTGGCATTTACCTGGGCCAGGGCAACGCCTCGGCTCCGGTCGAGCGCGTGGTGGATCTCAAGACGAGCGGTCGCGGCCTGTGGCTCATCGGCTCGGCCGGCGAACGCGTCGAAACGCGCGCCCAAGTGACGCCTGGCATGCAGGACCACCTTTTTGTTGATTTCGAGCCGGTCGGCCACGACCTGCAACTGCGCCTCGGACGCCTCGCGGACGACGGCACGGAGATCGTGCTCGGCGAGGCGGTGATGCCGCAGCAGGCCCACCAGGTCACACGTCTGCGCGTGACCACCGACAACCTTCCCCGCGGCGGTCGCGTGCTGTTGACCGACCTCGTGCTGACCGCCCGTCCGTAACCATTCCCCCAAAAACATCCAGACAACACCCTACCCATGCAATCCACCCCACTTACGATCTTTGCCGCGCTTACTTGTGCTACGCTCGCGCCGAGCCTTGCCACCGCAGGCGTCGTGTTCTCCGACACGTTTTCCGATAGTGACCGCGCTGGCTGGTTCAACTCGTCCGGAGTTTCGAATACCGCCACGGTGGCCGACGGAGCGCTGACCGTGACCAGCGGGCGCCATGTGCTCGCCTACTTTGCGGACACCACGCTTTCGTCGGTCGGTGACACCCTCACCCTGGCCTTTGATGTTTCTGTCCTCAATCCGCTCAACGCGGGTTCCGGTTTTCGCGTTGGGTTTTTCGACAAGAACGGAAGCACGGCGGTGTCCGCTGACGGAGTGAACACCGGTTTCGGCAACTATCTTGGCTACACTGCCGCGCTTAATTTGGTGCCTCCCGGATCACCGGTGATTTTCCGCCAGCGTGACAATCCCGGCAACACCGCCCTGATCACCACCAACACCAATTACACCCAGCTCGGGTCCGCCGGCGGACCGGTGGCCTCGTTTGTCAGCGGCACCACCTACCGGTTTATCTACACCTTGGAGAAGACCGGGGCCGATGCCTTGAGCATTGGCGTGTCCGTGACCGGCGGTGCGTTTGGCGAGACCTACCAGCACTCCGTGCCGGACGAATCCGGCATCGTATCGCTTCTCAACTCCTTCGCGATTAGCAGCACCACCACCACCGCGACTTCGTTCACGCTGGATAATGTGAGTGTCACCTTCACGCCCGTGCCCGAGCCTTCGTCGTTTGCCGCCTGGTCCGGTGTGGCCGTTTTGGGACTGGTTGCCTCACGTCGTCGTCGTCGCTGAGCCGTAGGATTTGTGCTGACGGTTCTGGCGCGTTGCCGGACCTGTCCATCCGCCCCGCCCGCATCCGATCACGGATGAGGGCGGGGTGCTTTTTTTGGCGAAGTTTGTCTTCGTAATCGTCCTCGCTCTTGGCGGCGTCCGCACGGGTGCTAGATCGGCGCGTGATCCGGTGTTGGGTTTTCAAAAGAGCTGAACCCCGCATGGACGCGGACAGCCACGGAGGAAGGCGGCGGATCCGTGTCCATCTTTGTTAATCCGTGGTTAAGTCTAAATCTTATCAGCTCTCGGTATTACCCAAGCCGCAGGGGATTGTTTTATCGGGCTATGCACTGTCTGTGCGGGTGCGGTCGGGGCGCAAAAAAACGGGGCCTCAACAAGTGAGGCCCCGTCGTGGGTGATTGCTGCCCGTGATGGGCTCAGTTCGCGTAGTTCGCGCGGAGGCGGAGGAACTTTCGGGCCGCGCCGTCGAGCTGCACGGTAAAGACCCGGCGCACGCAGCCGGCGGGCAGGCCGGTCTGGTCGGCGGCGAGCGTGACGCTCACGGCGCCGCCCGTGCCCCAGGTGCCGGCGAGATCGGTCACGGCCTCGCCCACCACGGTGAGCGCGGAGTCGTCGGTGCGGACCACGGCGGTGAGGCTCAGCGCGGTGGCGGTGGAACTGAGCACGGGGAGCTGCACCGTCGCGCCCGGCGAGGTGGCGCCAAGGGCGTAGCGGAGCAGAGGAGAGAGTCCGTCAGGACCGGTCACGGCGGCGTCCTCGATCACCACGGTCACGGTGCGTTGCACGGGCGTGGCGGCGTTGCCGGCGGTGTCGGCGGCGGAGTAGGTGAGCACATAGACGCCGGGTTTGGCGGGGTTGACCGTGCCGGAGAGCTGCACGGCGACGGAGCCGTCCACGTCGTCGATCGCGGAGGCGCCGGCGTCGGTGTATCCAGAACCCCAGGACACGGTGACGGCGGCGGAGCCGTTGAGCGTGATGACGGGAGGCGTGGTGTCGGCGCCACCGGTGGTGGCGGGCGCGAGCACGAGCGTGCCCGACTGGTTGAAAAGCGCGTAGCCCTCGATCGCCGGGGACAGGGCGGGCGTGCCGGTGAGGCCGGCGGAGGCGAAGAGCGGGTAGCTCGTGGCGGGCGCGGGCGTGCCGACGATGCGCACGGTGGCGCCGGTGGCGAAGGTCAGTGAGCCGGCGGTGGTGGCGACGGGCAGGCCGGTGTCGTTGAGGGCAAACTCGAGCGCGGCCCCGTCGCCGACGGTGAACGAGGAGGCGTGCGCGCCGCTGGGCGCGAGCGTGCCCGCGAGCGCCGAGGTGGGGCCGGAGTAGCTGGTCGGCGTGACGGTCTCGCCCGCGATCGCGGAGGAGACGGCGAGGCGACCGGGGCCGGTTTTGACCACGCCCGCGCCCGCGCCGGAGGCGGCGGTGAGAGTGACGGCCGCGTTGGTCCCGACCTCGATGGTGGTGGTGCCGGTGAGCACGCCTCCCTGCAAGGTCAGCACCGGGTCGGCGTAGTCCGGGGTGTCGGCGCTGGAGCGGGCGTTGGGCCCCTTGAGCACGCGCAGCAGGCGGCTGCCGGACGTGGTGAACTGGGTGAAGGAGTTGGTGTTGTTGCCCGAGACCGCGTCGGGGTTGGGATCGAGCGTGATTACGGCATCCTGGAGGAGTTGGAGCGAGGGCAGGGTGAGGCCCGAATAGGTGCCGTCGGAGAGCGGACCCTTCGACATGACGAGGTCGCCACCGTCGAGGATGACCGGGCCCACGCCGGCGGCGGCGTTGCTGCTGGCGTTGTAGATTAAGGTGCCCTCGGCCACGCGGTAGCCGCCCGCCACGGTGGGGGCGTTGGCTGCGCTGGAGAGGCGGAGCGTGCCCGGGCCGGTCTTGGTCACGAGGTTGGCGGAGGATGGGGCGGTGGTGGTGACGCGGCCCACGGTGAGGGTGGCACCCGCGCCCACGTCGAGGGTGGAGGGGCCGTTGATCACGACCGCGCCTGAGGACGTGGTGGTGTAGTTGAGCGACGCGTCCACGGTGGTCTGGATGGTGCCGCCCGCGAGGGTGACGACGCCGGTGCCGAGGGCGGCGGGATTTTCGATGCGGAGCACGCCCTCCTGGGCGATGGTGCCGCCGCGGTAGGTGTTGGCCGCGCGGAAGGTCGCGGTGCCCGCGCCCAGCTTGGTGATGGAGCTGACGACGCCGTCGGCAATGACCGCGTCGGCGGCGAAGGTGGAGCCGGCCTCGACGCGCAGGTTGCCGCTGTTGCGCAGCAGGATGACGGACGGCACGGCGCCGGGCGTGGGGTTGTCGGGCAGGAAGGTGAGGGACGAGTTGTCCGAGAGGTAGAGGAAGTCGTTGAGCTCGCCGGAGACCAGGTTGGAGAACGGCGCGGTGTCGGTCGCGCCGGTGGTGCCGAAGCGGAAGTTGGTCTGGGTGGCGGAGGTGCCGGCGACGGTGTAGGCGCGCCCGTTGGTGACGTTCCACGAGCGGGCGTAGATGTTGTTGGACGACGTGGTGAGCGCGGTGGCGGTGGAGTCGAGCAGGAGGTCCTGGTAGCTGCCGAGCGTGTTGGCGGTGGAGTTGGGCGCCTGGCCGTAGGACCAGTTTTCGGCGGTGTTGAGGCTGGGATTCGCGCCGCTGAACGTGTTGGCGGTCGGCTCCTCGACCGTGATGGCAAGCGAGCCCGAGCCGGTGAGCGCGAAGGCGTTGGTGGCGGTGATGGCGGCGGTGGTGAGACCGAGCGCGGTGGGCGTGCCGCTGATGATGCCGGTGGCGGAGTCGAGCGTGAGGCCGGCGGGGAGCGGAGTGGCGGTGAAGGACGTGGCGCCGTCGGCGACGAGGCGGAAGGAGTAGGGCACGCCCAGGTAGGCGACGGAGGTGGCTGCGCTGGTGAAGACGGGCGCCTCGGCCGACGGCGCGCTGTCGGCCGCGTAGATCTCGTCGATGGTCATGTCGGCGCCGTTGTTGGAGGCGGCGACGAAGGCGATCTTGCCGATGTTGAGGTTGGCGCCGACGCCGGAGTTGAAGAGCGAACCCGAGGCGTTGGGCGTGACGAGGGTGTTGCCCAGATAGACGACGAAGGAGTTGGGGTTGAGCGAGCGGTTGTTGCCCGACGGATCGACGTAGGCGAGGGGCTGGGATTCGTCGTCGTTATACCACACCCGCACGGTTTGCAGGGTGTCGGTGGGGTTGTAGGTGGTGGAGGCGCCGACCTGGACGGCGGAGGTGCCGTTGGTGGAGTAGATGCGCAGGTTGGTGGTCGAGCTGGTTTGGTAGAAACGCACGCTCAGGAAGGCGTTGGCCTCGGCGCCGAGCGTAGTGGTGTTGTCGTTGGGCCCGATGCGGAAGCTGAAGATGTGGGTGGCCAGAATCGCGTCGTCGGGATTGCGGCGAATCTTGAACGAGATGAAACCGCGCGGACGCGGGGTGGAGTTGGCCGGGGAGAGCGCGTATTGGAGGAGGCCGCCGGTGCCGACCGGCTTGGCGTAGCGCACGAGCTTGCCGCCGTTTTCCTCGACCACCAAGGCCGTGCCGGCGCTCATGAGCAGAGGCGAGGTGGTGGTGTCCGGCGCGACCCCGGCCGCGTAGGCCTCGAAGGTTTCGTTGAGCCAGACCTCCGCGCGGGCGCCGCCGGCGAGGGCGAGGCAGGCGGCCGCAAACAAAGAGGGCAGGCGACGGAGGAGAACGCGACGGCGCGGAGACGCGGAAGGGCGGGCCAAGGTGTGCATGGGGCGAAGGGGTGGGGTGGAGCGAGGCGACCGAAGGACGGCGGCGAGCCCGGAAGCGCGCGAACCGGCTTGGTCGATGGGAAGCTGATAGATTGCGATCAGTTTATGAAGATTCAAGTTAAAGTTGATAATTATAAACTGGTCATAAACGACGCTCTTGGTTTGGGTGCGCGGACCCCGGGCGACGAGCGCCCCCTATTTTTTTGTTCCCCATGAAATCTTGTTTGCACCGAGTGATCGGTTGGCTGGCGCGAGCGGTGCTTGGCGCGCTGGCGAGTGTCGTGCCCGCATGGGCGGCGACGGACTACCACGTGGCCACGCCCGAGCAGTTCACGGCCCGACTGGGCTATGCGAACGCGGCGGAGACCGGGCCGCTCTTGTCCTTCGCCACGTTGCGGGCGGGCGACCGGGTGTTGTTGAAAGGCGGGCGGTGGAGCGGCTTTCGCGCGGTGTTGACCGGGGAGATGAGCGACGCGGAGGCGCGGACCTCGCCCGCGCTCATCCTCGCGTGCGACGAGGCCTATCAGCCCGCGCTTGGCGGCGTGGTGGTGGTGGGGCTGGCGCGGGTAAATCTGCGCGGCGCCGGCCTGGTGTTGGCCGGGGTGCATTTCAGCAGTCGCAGCGGCATGGCCAGGGCTGGGTCGGGCACGGACTACAATGACAACGACGGCCTGGCCTACCTCGTCGCCTTCGATCCGGGCTCACGCCTCGGGGTTTTGTCGCATCTGAAATTTGATCGCGCGGGATGGGACAACACCGATGCGGACAACGACCGTTACGGCCCCTGGATCAGTGTCTCGGGGCATGGCCACACCCTGCAATACAGCGAGTTTGTCGGCCGTGATTTTGATCCGATAAATCCGCCCGCGACCAACCGCTCGATCCGCAACGCCACCGTGACGTTTAACGCCGATCCGGCCGCGCCCGTGGGCGGTCACCGCGTGCGGCGGGTGTATTTCGGCGAGCGCAAGGTGCCGCGGTCCGGCGACGAGCGACTCTACATCCCGGCCGACGGCACCTCGCGCTCCTCGCTGGGCAACGGCTGGGAGACGCTGCGCATCGGCAACAGCTCGACCCAGAACAGCACGCTCGGGGTGACGGTGGAGGACTGCGTGTTTTATCGCGCGATCCACGCCCACGACGGCGGCACCGAGGACACGGTCGGCGACTCCGAGATCATCTCGAACAAGTCGCGCGGGAATGTTTTTCGTCGCAACACCTTCCTCAACAGCCACGGCCAGCTCACCCTCCGTCACGGCGACTACGCGGTGGTGGAGGGTAACTTTTTCCTCGCCGGCGGAGCGCACGACGCCGAGGGCCGCGTGGTCCTCTCCGAGCCTGCCAACCGTGCCATGGGCGGGGTGCGCAGCATCGGCTACGGCAACGTGATCGCGAACAACTATTTCTTCGGCGTGCGCGGCACCGGTTTCTCCTCGGCGTTATGCCTGGTGCAGGGCGATTCGGCGACGCAGGCAGGCGGGGTGTTTGTCAACGGCGACGACGGCAACGGTTACGAAACGGCCAACTACAACTGGATTTTCGGCAATACCTTCATCGACTGCGCGGCCTTGCAGCTCAGCAACTCGTCCGGCGGGAGCACGCCGGTGTATGGCACGCGGTTTTTCAGCAACCTCGTCGCTTGGACCTCCGCTGGCGTCTCATCCTCTGGCCTGCTCACGAGCGACACCAGCTACACCTTGGCCGCGCACGGCGGGCTGGCGGCGGGCAACTGGGTCTACGCGCCGAACTCCTCCCAGCTCGGCCGGGCCGCGCAGTTGCTCGGCACGACGGGCAACACGATAGGCACCGGCACCGGGCTAGATCCCCGGCTCACTGAATTTTACGCCGCCGTGGTGCGGCGTCCTTCGGATACCAGCCCGGTGCGCGGCACGGGTGCCGCCCTCCCGCCCGTGCTCGACTCGGCGGACTCGGCTGGCACGGCCGATCTGGCGGGCTGGGTGGCGCGTCTGGCCGCGCTCGATCAACGCGGCGTCGCACGCGGACCCGGCGCGCCCGATCCCGGAGCCTACGCACTCGCGGCGACAGCGGCGGGGGCGCGTCCGCTCGCGCGCCACGAAGTCGGTCTGGCCGCCGCGCCTTATCCTTCCGCCGTCCTGCCGGCGGGAGCGCCGATGATCTTGGCCCAGCCCGAATCTCGCTCTGTCACGGTCGGCGACACGGTGATGTTGGTCGTGCAGGCGAGCGCGGACGCCGACTCGCCGCCGCGTTACCAGTGGCGCAAGGACGGGCTCATGCTCGCGGGCGAGACGCGCTCGCGCTTGTTGCTCGCCTCGGTCACCCAGGCCCAGGCCGGAACTTACGACGTGGTGGTGGAGAACTTGCATGGCGCGACCACCAGCGCCCCCGCCGTGCTTCAGGTCGCACCCGCCGTGGCGGCGTGGAACTCCACCCGAGTGCGGCCCGACGTGGATGGCCGCCTGCTCTACGCTGCCGACGCGGAGGGCAACCGCATCGTGGACTTCAGTCATGCGGGTTACCGCGGCGGCGACGCTTCCCCGCCCGTGGTGCCGGTGGTGCGCACGCTCGCGCCCGTGCCGGGCGACAACACCGCGTCCATCCAGGCCGCGCTCGACGCCGTGGGCGCGCTCCCGGTCGGGCCCGACGGTTTTCGCGGCGCGTTGTTGCTCACCGCCGGCGTCTATCCGGTCTCGGGCACGGTGCGCGTGCGCCACAGCGGCGTGGTGTTGGTCGGGGTGGGGGATGAACTCGATCCGGCGACCAACACGATCCTGCGGCGCACCGGCCGATCCACCGAGCCGGTGGTGCAGGTCGGCGGCGGCAACGACACCGCTTTTCGCGCCGAAGTGCCCGGCACGCGCAGCGACGTGATCAGTCCCGTGGTGCCGCTCGGCGCTCGCACCCTGCGCGTCGCCAACCCCGGCCTCTACGCGCCCGGGCAGGCGGTCATCATCTGGCAGCTCTCCACCGAGGCGTGGCTGGCCAGCGTGAACTATGGCGACACGGTGGACGCCACCGAGGCGTGGCGGCCGGGCGAGATAGACCTGCGTTATCACCGCTACATCACGGCCATCGACGGCGACACGCTCACCCTCGACGCGCCCGTTTACGACCGGCTGGACCGCTCGCTCGCGCAGAGCGTGGTGTATCGCTACGACGCGACCGGCACGGTCTTTCAAGCCGGACTCGAGCGCGTGTTTGTCGATATCGAGACCGAGGGCGAAACGGCCGAGACCCACGCGTGGGACGCGGTGCGTTTCGTGCAGGCCGAAAACTGCTGGGCGCGCGACGTGCACACCCGCCACTTCGTGCAGGCCGGCATCAAGTTTGGCGGCACGGTCACGCGCTCCACCGCCGAGCGTTGCCGTGCGGTGGAGCCGCACTCCACCCTGGCGGGCGAGCGCCGCTACAACTTCGCCACCTACCGCGCGCAGCTCGTGTTGTTTCGCCACTGCTACGCGACCCAGGCCCGCCACGCCTACATCAGCAACGGCGCCAGCCTCGACGCCGGCGTGGTCTTTCTCGACTCGGTGGACGAGGCCAACCTGCTCACCTCCGAAGGGCATCGTCGCTGGCCGCAGGCCTTGCTCTACGACAATATCGTGGTGCGCCGGCCCGGACATCCCACCTCCATCGGCCTCTACAACCGCACCGACAAGGGCACCGGCCACGGTTGGTCTGCGGTGCACTCGGTGGTGTGGCGCTCCGACGCGGGCGATCCGACCCGCCGCATCATCGTGCAAAAACCGCCCGGCGCGCAGAACTACGCCATCGGCAGCCTCGGCACCATCACGGGCGTCTTCGACAACACGAGTCCGGCGGGCTACATCGAGGGCGCGAACCAGCCCGGCTTGTATCCAAGATCCCTATACGAAGCGCAACGGCTGGACCGGCTCTCGCCCCCGGTCCCGGCCGGGGCCGTGCGCGTCTTTCGCGACGCCTTCGCCGACGGCGAGCGGGCGACCGCGGCTCCGCCCGATTCGCTGGCCTGGGTGTGCTCGGCCGCGGCGTCCAACCTCGTCGCCACGCCCGGCGCGCTCACGCTCACGACCAACGGCGGCACGTCGGGCCGCCATGCGGTCGCCTACTTCCCGCGCCAGCGGCTCGATGTTGGCGGCCGACTGTCCTACCGTGTGGCGTTTCGGCTCGGCGCGCCGGTAAACGACTTCGCCCGCGGGGTGCGCTTCGGGCTTTTCGACAGCGTATCGGGCTACGCCACGGAGGCGCAGCGCGTGGTGCTCGCGGCCGACGGGCAAAATCCGAATCTCGCCTACCCGGGCTACGCCGCGATGTTTAATCCCGCGCCGCCATCCGGCGCTTCGCCGCTCGAGATCCGGCGGCGCGTCACCGACGTGGCCGCCGCGCTCGTGACCTCGACCTCCGCCTACCCGTCCGCGCTCGGCGGCGCGGGCGGCGTGCGCCAGACCCTGGCGGCCGGGGTGGACTACGTGGGCACGCTGGTGCTGCGCCGCGTGTCGGCGGATGCGGTGGAGTTGAGTTTTTCGCTCACCGGCGGCGCGCTCGCCGGCCACGCGATCACGCGCACCGACACCACGCCGGTGGAGGCGTTCGACACCGCGATGATCTCGATCAACAGCAGCAACGGCACGGCGGGCGCGGGCGCCTTCGTGCTCACCGAGGCCGAGCTGGTTTACACGCCTCCTCCGGGTTTCGCAGGTTGGCGGGCGGGTTTGTTCAGCTCTGTGGAATTGGCGGATGAGGCGCGTTCCGGGCCGGCGAGCGACGCGGACGGCGATGGCCTGCCCCTGCTCGCCGCCTACGCGTTTGGAGCGGTCGACGGTCGCGTGCCGCCCGATCGCCGCCCGTCGTCGCTCGTGCTGGCGGAGGAGGCCTCGCGCCACCTCGCGCTGTCGTTCACTCGCCGCGTGACGATGCCGGAGGTGGCGATCCACGCGGAAGGAGCCTTCGCGCTCAACGGCGCCTGGACGCGCATCGACGAGAGCCATCACCTGCCCCCCGCGCCGCTGGGCGACGGCACCGAGCTGGTGGTGGTGCGCGATCCGGTGTCGCTGGACGAGGCGGGCGCGCGTTTCCTGCGT
>JALOTV010000073.1 GCA_025457685.1 Opitutaceae bacterium | reverse complement strand
CGCAGCCAGCCCCCGCGCGGCTCCGTCTTCGTTCCCTTCTTCGACCAGAATTTCCTCATCAACAACATCACCCTCGGCGACTACTGCCCGATTTCGAAGGAGCCCGACTATAAAAAGTGCGCCGTCCGCATCCTGCGCCGCGCTGCCGCCCGCACCGCCGCCTCATGAGCACTCCCGCGCGCAAACTCGCCGTCGTCGCCATGATCGCCGCCCTCACCACGGGCGCGAGCGGCTACTTCATGGGACTGCTCCAATCCGAGCGCTCCGCCGTCCGCCGCGCGGCCGAAAACGCCCCCGTCCTTCCCACTCCCCCGGAGGCCACCTCCCACGCGCCCGAAGCCCCGCGCTACGCCGACCTCCGCGACCGCACCCGCCAGCCCAACCACGCCTGGCACAGCTCCCTCGCCACCCTCCCGCCCGCCCCCGCTTTTACCGACAAAACGCCCGCTCCCCACCCCGAAGCCCTCGAAAACCTCCGCGCCATCCGCGCCTCCCGCCGCGCCTACAACGGAGCCCCGCCCACCGTACCGCATCCGATCGACCAATACCAATCCACTGCCTGTCTCGCCTGCCACGGTACGCCCACGCGCATCGACACCCGCGACGTTCCGCAGATAAGCCACCCGCCCTACACACACTGCATCCAGTGCCACGCACCCCAGCACGGCCCCGGCCCCAACCTCGCTTCGCCGATTCCCCCTCTCGCCACCCCCGCCCTCGCCAACGCCTTTACCGGCCTTCCCCCGCCCCCCGGCGGCACCCGCGCCTCCATCGGCGCTCCGCCGGTCATGCCGCATTCAACCCACATGCGCCAGAACTGCGCCTCCTGCCACGGCCCCGGCGGCTCCAGCGCCATCAAAACCACCCATCCCCAGCGCCAGAACTGCCTCCAGTGCCACCCCACCGACGCCACCCGCGAAACCCTCCCGCCCGTCTTCGCAACCACGCCCTGAATACACCCGCACGCCAACCGCCATGCGCCCGACCTCCCGCCGCGAATTCCTCAGCTTCTGGCGTCAAACACCCGCCAACCGCTCGCAGCCCGCGCCAACTCTCGCAACAACGTCAACGCCTCCTCCCGTCGTGACCTCCTCCTCCGAACCCCTCCGCCTCCCCCCGCTCCAGCAGACCGTCCTCGACGTCGCCACCACCGACGCCCTCTTCCGCGATCTCGCCGCCTGCACCACCGTCCAGGCCGTCATCCCCAAATACGCGCGCAACGCCCACACCGGCCCCGAGACGCTCTCCCTCGAACAAGCCCGCACCCGCCTCGCCGCCGGCCTCCTCCTCGGCGTCCAGATCCGCTACGCTTATGACGGCCACGCCTGGACCGATACACTCCTCCGTCGTCCCGCCGGCCTCACGCTTGTCCGCATCCGCGAAGCGGACATCGTCGCCACCATCGAGCCCGCCACGTGACCGCCCCCGTCGCCTCTCTCTTCGATCGCATCGGCGGACGCCCGGCGATCAGCGCGCTGCTCCGCTATTTCTACGCCGACGTGCGCCAGCACCGCGAGATCGGCCCCGTCTTCTCCGCCCACATTGACGACTGGCCCGCCCACCTGGAAAAAATCGCCGACTTCTGGTCCGGCGTCACCGGTGGCCCGGCTAACTACAGCGGCCCCATGCCCTTCAAACACCTCCACCTCCATCTGGAGGAACGCCACTTCCAAGCCTGGCTCGGCCTTTGGCAACGCCACTGCCAGACCCGCCTGAACGGCCCCGAAGCCGCTGACATGATACGCATCGCCGAGACCATCGGTCAGCGCCTCCGCCAGATCATCGCCCTTCACGGCGACCGTCCCGCTCCGCCATCGTGATCCTCCGCCACATATTCATTTCCTCAGGACACAACTTCGTCGGCCGTCACGGCCTCGAACCGGAAACCCACGCCATCCTCAGCCTCGACCGCGTCGAATGCGTGGCCGGTCGCGGCCTCCGCGGTGATCGCTTCTTCGACCACAAGCCCGGCTTCAAAGGCCAGGTCACCCTTTTCTCCGCCGACGTTTTTCGCAAACTCTGCGACTGGCAGCGCACGCCCGCGCTCTGCCCGTCCTCTCTCCGCCGCAACCTCATCGTCGAACACAACGACCTCAACACTCTCATCGGCCAGGAATTCTCCCTCCAAGGCGTCCTCCTCCGGGGAACCGAAGAGTGCCGCCCATGCTATTGGATGAATCAGGCCATCGGTCCCGGCGCGGAGGACTGGCTGCGCGGCCGTGGCGGTCTGCGCTGCCACATCCTGACCGACGGCTGGCTGGAACGCGACGCGATGACCGCCGCCGCCCCGCTGCTGTCATGAGCCTGCCAGCGCTCGCCGCCGCCCTCGACGCCCGTCTCATTCCCTGCTCGGGAAAACATGAGATAATTTTCCGCCGCTGGGCCACCCTGGCGGTTGGTGAAAGTTTCATCCTGCTCAACGACCACCGCCCGGCTCCTTTGCAAAATCAGTTCGAGCAGCTCGTCCCCGGTTGCTTCGAGTGGTTCGAAATTGAACCGCCTCCCGGCGCATTCGCAGTCCGCATTACCCGGATACGCTCCGACCCCGCCGGTTTCGATCCAGGCATCGTGAACGGCTGTGGCCTCAAACCCGCCGGCACGTCCGGCTCCGACGACTCGATCCTCGTCCAGTTGCAATTCGACTATCGCGGCGAATCGCCTGCCCTGGCCCGCCAACGCCTGCTCCGCGTCGCTTCCCGCCTCCCCGACGCGACCGGACTGCTCGCAGATCTTTCCACCCCCGACCCCGAACTTGATCGAAGCCTCACTGCGCTCGCTCTCACGTTCCAGGGGCATGCCCTCCCCGGTGCCACGCCCGCCTGGCGCTACACCATCTGCCGTCCAAGGAATGCCGAGTCGGTCCATCAACCTCAGCTCAACCCGCCAGATTCGTGGTGATCGCTTTGATCGCTTCCGTCAGCTCCGGCTCCAGCCGCGCCGCATCCGCCGCGTCGTAGTCCACATGCTTCAATTTGCGGACGCCCCTCCGCGACAGATCCCAGTGCAGCGCCGGCGTCAGCCCATGGCGCGCCAGCGTGTGCTTTCCGCACTGTAACGCGCAGCCATCCAGCATCGCGATCACCCTCCCCGATTTCGCCAGCCTCACCAACGGCTTCACATCGCCGCCGAGTCCCACGATGCACGACATCTCCGCATGACCGCCGCGATCCACGCTCAACGCCAGCCGGTTCGCCAGCTGCGCGGCACTTGAACAACCCGAGCAGGAATAAATCAACGGCTTCGTTTCAACCGCTCTTTCGTCGTGCTCAGACATCATCGGTCCTTCTCCGTAGCCCTAGCCACGCGAGCAACCCGCCAAGCATCACCCACACCAGGCACAACACCCCCAGCCACATCACCGCGTTCGCCGACCACCAGTTCGTCAACGCGCCCGCCCCCAGCCCGCTGAACGCCGCCCGTTCCACCGAAAACAGCACGGTGATCCGGAACGCATCGAGCGGATTGGCCATCAACAACGCGATCCACACATCCGGATTCGCCTGCACCCACGGCGCACCCGCGAGCGCCAGCAGCAACAGATCGACGCCAAACAACATCACGAACCACCCCGCCACCACCGCGATCAATCCGCGCACCCCATCGCGCACCCAGAATCCCAGCGCAAATCCCACCAGCGCACACACCGCCGATATCCCCACCGCGCCCACCGTGACCACCGCGAGCGCACGCGTCCCTCCACCCATCGCCATCACCGGCGCGCAAATCAACGCCGTCGACCCGCCCGTCAGCAAGACCAGCCCCGCCGCCTTCCCCGTCAGCCAAGGCCCGATTCCCGCCGGCTGCCCCATGATCCACACATATTCCTCCGCCTCCGCGTGCGCGGAACTCAGTCCCAGCAGCAGCGACGACAACGACACGGCGTACAACACGCCGTGCAACAACCACCACGCCGCCCCGCGAGAAAACCCGTCGCCCGGCGTCAGCAGCGGCAACGCGCCCACGACCAGCACCAGCGCGACATGCGAATAGAGAAAACGATTCAGCCGGTGGCTCAGCCACTCGCGCCGCAACGCCGCACCGACAACGCCTCGCACGCTCGGCAGTGATGGGATTTCAGATACAGCATGCATGATAATAGCCTCGCCGATCAGACCGCCGGTTCAGTAACGCCCCCGAGCCTTGGAAAATACTCCCGAAGTCTGTCCGGCGGCAGCTCCCCCTGCGACCTCCCGTGCTCCACGAGCAGGCAGCGATCCGCCTTTCCCTCCCACTCGCCCAGCAGATGCGTCGCGACGAGAATTGTCCGCCCCCGCCCCGCCTCGCTCACGAGAAAGTCCTGCAAGCTCCGCCTCCACTCCGGATCGAGACTGAGCCCTGGCTCGTCCAGCATCAGCACCGGCGCATCCGCCAGCGCGAAGATCGCCAGCGCCAGCCGCTGCCGCAGCCCACCGGAAAGTTTTCCGGTCGGCACATCCGCGAATTCCAACATGCCCCAGGCGTCGAGCGCCGTCTCAGCCTCGCGTCGTGAACGCCCCCGCAACTCCCCATAAAAACACGCCGTCTGTCCCGTCGTCAGCCGCGGATGAAACCTCGGCGCCTGCGGCAAAAAACTCAGGTGAGCCAGCCCCGCCCCGCGCGCCTTCTCCAGATCGCGCCCGCAGATCGTCACCGTGCCGCGATCCGCGCGCGAAAGGCCAGCCAGGATGCGCAACGTCGTCGTTTTCCCCGCGCCATTCGCCCCGACCATCAGCGTGATCGCGCCCGGCTCCACCGCCAGATCGAGGCCGCGCAGCACACGGCGCGCGCCAAAGGATTTCGTAAGCTCGTGAGCCAGGATCATGGCAGTTCCCTCGCAGTTATCAGCGGCCGCGTGTCGGTGACGCCAGGAAGCGACGGCAGCGCGATACGGCTGTGAATCAGCCTCAGCAATTTTTCGCCCGGACTCGCCGAGAGCAGCCCTATCGCAGGAAAACTCCGGCGCCACCCGCCAAAAAGATCCGGCTCCCGATGCGGCAGATCCGCGATGCCGTCCCGATCAAGATCCAGCGTCAGCGCGCCCTCCCAGTGATTCCCACGTCCATCGACCGTCCACGCATTCGCGAGATTTGCGCCGCTTGTCTCGACCGGATGGATGTTTCCGCGAAACGAATTTTCAGAAAACCGCCCGCCCGCCGTGCTGTCGCTCACGCGCATCCCGATGTAATTTCCGACGACCTGATTCCCCCGCACCGTCACGTTATTCGAGTTCTCCAAATAGAACCCAAGCGTGTTTCCCTCGATGAGATTCTCCTCCACACGCGTATTGTCCACCGACTGAAACAAAATCCCGTACGCTCGATGGCTGCGATTCGCGACGAACCGGTTTCCACGAAGCAAAATCCCCTTCGAGTACATCAGCGCCGAGCCGGCCGCGTTCTCCGAAAACAGATTCCGCTCAAACGTGTTGTCGTCGGAATACATGTAATGAAGTCCGTAGCGGACTTTCGTGATCGCGTTGTCCCGCACCACCGCGGAATCGGTGAACGAAAAATAAACCCCGTCACGCGTCCCCGTGATCGTGTTGCCCGCTATGACATGCCCCACCGAGTTCCAGAGGTGAATACCGTTACCGCGCCGGTCTTGTGGCGAGTCCACATCGCAAAGCTCGCTCTCGCCCGGCTTGAGCCCGCTCGTCAGCGGATCGCCGACCGTGGAGGCAACCGCGCCATCCCCGAGAATCACATTGTTCAAAATCCTACACGCATCCGCCCGGCGCACGTAGATACCGTGCAGACTATCGACGATACGGTTATCGTGGATGAACGACCGAGCGCCTGTCGTGTGAATCGCAGCCTGATCCTTGGAGAGATCGCGCCCCGATCCGCGAATCGTAAAGCCGCCAATCTCAACATCGGCCGCAGAGATCGTCACGACATGCGTCTTCTTGTCCCCCGAAAGCGTTGCGCCCGGCCGACCGAGGAGACGGACCGGCTTCGAAATCAAAAACGGCCCCGCGTAGTCGCCCGCCTCCACGACCAACGTCGCGCCCTCAACCGCGGCCACAATCCTCACACGCAACGAATCACCCGGCGTCGAATCCACCGCGGACGCGACCGCGATCGATCCGGCGACCAAAGCCACCCACAGAAACACGCCGAGCATGCAGCGTAGTTTCATGGCAGCTCCTTTCGCGAGCACCACATCGCAGCCACCACCAGCGCGATGAACACCCCCAGCATATATCCACCGCTTTGTGGCAGACTCGTCTGGACGAAATTCGCGATCTTCTGGCTGCCGAGCATAACCGGCGTAAACGGCTCGATCGTCATCGGCGCGCGCGGATCGAGTGAGTGCCCGTACGTGTAGAGCCGGTAATAAAAATTCCCGAGCGAGAACGCCGTGAAGTAGAGAAACAACACTCCCAGATCGAGGATCGTCGCCATGCGCCCGATCACCGCTGCGCGCAGAGCCAGCAGACAAAACCCGCCGAGCGCGAACGGCATCCACGTCATCTCCGCGAAGTCTGCCTGCGAGAGCGTCCGCATGCCGATGTAGTGATTGAGCGTGTTGATCTCGTGCAGATCCTGCCCGCCGTTTCCGCCGACCAGTTTATGACTGAAAATATGCAGCGCCAGCCCTTCGCGATATTGCGGCGCTACCAGATGAATCTTCCACAACGGCAGGAAAATCGCCGCCGCCAGCGCTCCCGCCGCGAGTAACAGCAACACACGCGACGTCAGATTGAGCGGACGGCGGAGGAACAGGATTTCGCGGCGGAGGAAGTCATGCATGGTGGTGAGAAAAATGGGAAGGGCGCGCGTCGCACACGGCGGACCGCGCGCCCTTGATTTGGGGTTAAGACCGAACCGTTACTTCGACGCCGTTTGAGGCGCGGGTTTCACGGTGAGGTAGCCCTGCATCTCCTGGTGGAGCGCGGAGCAGAAGTTCGTGCAATAAAACGGAAACACCCCCGTCTTGGTCATCTTGATCTTGAGCGTCTTGGTTTCGCCCGGATCGATAACGACGTTCATGTTTTGCTCCACGATGCCGATACCGTGAATCATATCCGTCGTCTGTTCGACGTTCGTGATGTGGATTGTGAGTTCATCACCTTCCTGCACATCGATGCGGTCAGGAATGAAACGACTGCGAATAGCCATCATCTTCACCTCCACCTTATTTCCATCGCGAACGACGCCGGTGTCCTTGGCTTCCCACACGGCGTGCGGGTGCTTGTTGTCAATACGTGGATACACTTCGATGGCGTTGACGGTCTCAGCCTTGATGATCTGCGCGAAGTGCGGCTCCGGTTCCGTGAATGCTTCGTAGAGCATGCTCATCTTCTCGCCGGTGACGTCGATCAACTGACTCGACTCCGGCTGCGACGGACCGACTGAAAGGTGGCGCCCCTTCGAGAGCTTGTTCATCGCCACTAGATAATCGCCGTAGGGCTTCTTCGTGTCGCTGCCGCCGACCACGAGGTGGCCGATGTTGTAGTGCACATCGATCTTATCCAGCACGACCTTGTTCAGGTCGGCCTTCTCCTCCGCAGTCCACGGGGGAAGTTTCCACTTCGTCACCACAGACTCGATATACAGGGACGTGTACGCATTGCCGCGTCCGTCGAACTGCGTGTGCAGCGGCCCCAGCCCCACGGGCACCGAGCCCTCAAGGACGGACTCGTAGCGGATCACCGGCACGCCGCGAAACTCGCTCTCGAAATCCTTCTTTTCGATCGCGGCGAGGATCTTGTTGAAATCGAAGACTGAAGCCACCGGCTGCAGTTTTCCACCCGCCGCGATCCAGCGGCCCGACGGATCGGTGTCGATGCCATGCGGCGACTTCGGGATCGGCAGAAAATAGAGCACCCCCGGCACTTTTGCCGGGTCGATCACCGGCACGCCGTCAAGCAACGTGATTTTGCCCTCTTTGACCGCCACCTCGGCAGCGCGCCAGTTCACGACAGCGGCGTAATCGCGTTCTCCCTGCGTCGAAGTGGCCTCAAGCGTCTCGTGCGCCATCTCTGTGTTGTACGAAGTCCAGAACGCCCAGCCATCGCTCGGGCCCTTGCCCGTAGAACCCAGGTCCCAGTCGAAGGGAGGCGTGAGAATCTGCCAACCGACCGACATCTCACCGGACTGCGGATCGACTTTAATGCCGCTCACCATGCCGTTGAATTCCTTCTCGTAGTCCTTCGGGTCCGCGTACCGGCCTTTTGGTAACGGTACGGAAAAGCGGCTCGCGACCAGCACGTACTCCGTGTTCTCCGTCACGAACGACGAACCGTGATTACCGGAGGAATTCGGGATCGGCCCCAGAATCTGATGCGTTTTGAAATCGGTAAGGCTGATTCGCGCCAAGCGATTGTTGGCGTTGTCGTTCACGAAGAGAAAACGCCCATCGTACAGCCCGTCTTTCTTGGAAAGCCCGGGATGGTGGACATCGCCCCAGCTGTAGTCGCCAAGCATCTTCTTGGTCTCTTCGTCGAAGCCATAACCGGTTGCCGGATACGGAGCGAAGACAGGAATGGTCGAAATGTGCCGCATCGACGGGATGCCCGCGACGTAAACCTGGCCCGAGTGCCCGCCCGAATAGAACAGGTAATACTCGTCCTTGTCGCCGGGCGCAACGTACGTGCGCGCAGCCGGACTTCCGGCACCGGCTGCCTGGGTGTTGCCGGCGGATTTTTGTCCCGGCGGATTGCAGCCCGAGAACGGCAGAAGCGCCGTCGCCAGCGATGCCGTGATGAGGAGGGATTTTTTCATGGGTGTGGTATGCGGGGTTTTAGTCGACGATCAGCACGCCCTTCATCCCGACCTGGAAGTGACCTGGGAACGTGCAAAGGAAGTCGTAGCGACCGACCTGTTTCGGTGCGTAGAAAAGGACGGTGTCGCTCTCGCCGGGCCCGAGCAGTTTGGTAGAAGCGATAATCTTGGCCTTGTACTTGTCGGGAACGTAATCGGTTTTCACCGCCTGCGCTGCGTCGCTCGTAAAGTCTGCCAGCTTCACGCCGCTTTCGACCAGCACCAGATTATGACCCATCGAAAACTTCGGCATCGTCCCGGCGTTTTTCAGTGTGAGCGCGATCGCCTCGCCCGTCTTCACGCGAATCTCGGTGACGTCGAATTTCATCGAGTCGTTGCCGACCACTGTGATCGCACGGCCCTCCGTCGGCACGGCGCGCGCGGGAGCGGTGGGTGCCGGCGCGGTGGCGGTCGAGTCGGATTTGCCGCAGCCGGCAAGGAACAAGGCCGCAGCCGCGGCAGCTAGGGATGCAAGGGAGGTGATTGTTTTCATGGGTTAACCAGCAAGCTATCACACTTCGCCGTACTCGCCTTGATATGGATCAAGAAGACAGAAAATCCCCGATGTTTTTTGCTGCAGCCGCCCTGATTGCCGTGTGGGTCCGTCCGGTTATTTTTGCGGTCTTGATCCACATCAAGGCATTCCCCCCTGCATTCACCTTAAACTAACCCGATGAATCTTCGCATTCTACTCCTCCTCTCCCTTCTCGCCTCCCCTGCGAACGCCGTCTTCGGCGGGACGGCCTCGGAAAAACACTTCGACGTCACCGGCCTCATCAAAGCACGCCTCGATGACGGCGCGCTCGTCATCCAGCACGAGGAAATCCCCGGCTACATGGCAGCCATGACTATGCGCTTCACGCCCGCCAATCCGCACGAGGCCGCCGCGCTGCAACCCGGCGACCGCGTCCGCTTCCGTTACCGCGTATCCGACGACAAGGACGTCGCCGACCGCTTCGTCGTCACCGGAAAGGAAGAACTAAAACCCGCCAACCACACCGTGCGTACCCGCCGCGTGAAGCCCGGCGACACTGTCCCCGCATTCTCACTACTCGACGAAAGCGGCGGCACCCTTACTCACGACTCCCTGCGCGGCCGCTACACCGTAGCCACATTTATTTTCACCCGCTGCCCCGTTCCGGAGTTTTGCCCCGCCATGGCCCTGAAGTTCGGCGCTCTCCAAAAAGCCCTCGCAGACGACCCCGCGCTCGCCCTGCGCACCCGCCTGCTCAGCATCACGCTCGATCCCGAATTTGACCGCCCCGACATTCTCGCTGCGTACGGAAAAGCCGTCGGCGCCAAACCTGAACTCTGGAATTTCGCCACCGGCGATAAGTCCGACCTCGAAGCGCTTTCCCGCGCCTTCGCCGTTTATACCGAACGCAACGGCGTTACTCTCGACCACACCCTCTGCACCGCGCTCATCGGCCCAGACGGCCGCATCGTCGAAATCTGGCGCGGCAACGCCTGGAGCATCGATGAAACGCTCGCGGCTATCCGCAAAGCCGCTCAGCCTTGAGGGCATGACCATCGTCCATGAGCCCGCCGCTTCGCGCTTCATCGGACGCTTCGCCGAGGATGACTCGCTTGTCGAGTATTCGCTCGACGGCGACCGCGTGCTCTTCACGCACACCTTCGTTCCACCCCAAGCACGCGGTCTGGGCATTGCCGAAGCCCTCGTGCGCACCGCCCTCGCGTGGGCTTCCGAAAACAACCTGCGCGTAGAAGCCAGCTGCTCCTACGTTGTCCGTTTTATCGAACGCCACCCAGACTTGGTTCGTCGCTAATTATCACTCCGCAGCCGCCTGTAACGACCTCCGGCAATTATCATCGATTGAGCGACAACCGGAGCCTCGCTCGTAGCCCCTCCCGCCCGCGCAATCACAGATAGTACATGCCCTTGGCGAGCAGCACGATCGCAAGCATCAACCCGGCGACGATCCGGTGCGTATAACGAAAGCGGCACAAATCCATCTTCCCCCGTTTCGCCGCGCTGAGCGACGCCATGAACACACCGAGCACCGCGAACGCCAGCGTCATCTTGATCATCATCAGTATTCCGAAACGACTTTGCACGAAATCCGGCCGGTTCGAGAAATGCACCCAGAACATCGCGCCGCCCGTGAGAAATAGCAGCGCCACAACATATGGCATGAACGTCCGCACCTGCTTCGGAATTTCCTCCGCCAGCGTTTCCGCCAGCCCCGGCGGCAGCCGTTTCTCGATCGGCTCGATCACGAGCACCTCGAAAAAAACCGCGCCGATAAATGTGATCGCGCAAAGGATATGAATTGTGAGGAACAGTCCGTAATAAGCAGCCATGGTAGTAATCGCCGCGGCTCGCCTGAATGCGTGCGCGACATCGCTGCTTACCTTATCTCTGCCCACGATTCGCCGCCTTGACGTCCGTCAAGGTCGGTGAAAATTGCGCGAAGCCCTGCGGAAAACCCCTTCAGGCCAAACGCCAATCCGTTCACACTTCACCGAGATTGCGCTTCAAGAGCGCCGTTAGCCCGTCCGGCTCTTTAACTGTCACCGACGATCCGCTGACATCGATCAAACCCGCTTCGCGAAACCGTGCGAACGTCCGCGAAAGCGTCTCTGCCGTTGTTCCCAGCTCCGCCGCCAGTGCGCGTTTCGTTCCGCCCAGTTTGATCGTCAGCCGCGTTTCCACATCCTTCAAAGTCAGATCGTCCAGCAACCCCACCAGCACGCGCAAATGCTGACTCATCGAGCCCAGCATCCGCATCGCCAGATCAGGCCGCTTCGCCACCAGCTCCAGAAACTCCACTTTGGGAACAAGGAGCACCGCGCTGTTCTCCACCGCACGCGCGTTTGCCGGATACCCTGTCGGTGAGGCAAGCGACGCTTCCGCGAATGACTCGCCCGCGCGAAATACATAGATCACTTGTTCCTTCCCTGCCGCGTTCACGCGGTGCACATTGATCGCCCCGCGCTGCACCACATAAAACCCCTCAGCCGGTTCGCCTTCGCGAAACAGATAACCGTGTTTTTCAAGCGACTTCACCCGAACAAGCGCCGCGATTGACGCTACATCGTTCTCGGGCAATCCGCTGAACAGCTGGCTTCCGCGCAATGTCAGCGCAAGACCCGCCCCCCGCAGTTCTCCTGAATCCATCGTCGTTGATCGCGGGGAGGAGGAGAAAGCGGCCATGCTAGGAAAAGTATCGGAGTCACGCGCAACGCCAACGCACATCTTCACCCGCGAGCGAAACGTACCTCCCACGCCCCGCTATTCCTGCGCGCCACCTCCGCCGAAAATCCCTCGGCCTTCAACCGCTCGATCAGCGGCGACGGCAAAAACGGCGCGATCACCACCAACGCCTGCCCGCCTTTCAGCGATTGAACCGCCGCAAACAACTTCGGCCGAGGTTCGATTCCCGCCTCCACCAACGGCCGCACATCAACCACAAGATCCTTCGGCCCCGCGCTCATACCTCGTCCATCTCCTTCCACCCAAGTTCAGCGCACGCCGCACGCGTCATCATCGCTGGCGTCCACTGCGGCTCCCACGTGCGCTGCACCGTGACCGCCCGCCCGCCACCGATCCGCTCCAGCACGCTTTGCACTCCCCCCATGATCACGTCACCAGCGGGGCAATACGGAGAGGTAAGTGTCATCACCGCCTTCACCTGCGCATCGGAGAGTTGCACGTCGTAGATCAAACCGAGTTCGACGATGCTCAGCCCGAACTCCGGGTCGAGGATCGTTCCGAGTTCTGCCATCACCCCTTCGGGAGTTAAAGTGTCTGCTGAGTTTCTCATAAAAATTCTTGAGGTAGACGGGTTTCCCCTAGCCCGCCGCGTTCGACACCGCTGTTCCGGCGGACGTCGGCTTCACCAGTCGCAACGCAGTCGGGGGTTTCGCACGCAAATGCGCCACGATCCGCACCGCATTCATCACAAAGAAAAAGACACCGCCCGCCAGCAGCCACGCCCCCACACGCACACCCGCCGCAGAATCCATCAATACGCCGACCGCAAGCGATACCACGCCGCACACATGCAACCCGAGCCACACCCGCTCCCACACCGGATGTCCCAACGTGTGCGCAGGCGGCACCGGCTGACGCCCCACGCGCGGCCCATACGCGCGCATCCAAACGAGAAACGGAACGATTTTGCACAACATCCCCATCACCATCAGCGCCAGCGCTCCGCCGACCACCACCACGCCATAACTCATCGTTCCGCGCAAGGCCTCCACTCCCGGTTCAGCCCACAACAAAATCAATCCAACCATCGCACCCATCCCCACCACCGCCGCCCCCGCCACAAACGCTTTCAATCCTGGTTCAAGTGTCCGCTTCCGCCGCGCGCTCAGCGTCGCCACCAACTCGATACCGGAAAAGACTAGGCCACTCGCGATCATCGCCGAGCCTGCCCACACCACCCCGCTCCAGTCCAGGGCCAGGCCGCATGTCAGCGCCACGAGTCCCGTCTGCGTCCCCGCAAGTCCCGCCGCAATCCGCCACCGCCTGCGCACTTCGCCCAGCGTGAACATCGGCACGAGCTGAAACGCCACGCCTTGCACCAGCGTCAGAAAAAATCCCGCGAGACCGGCGTGGGCATGCGCCCGCAACAACCCCAGCGGCGACACCGCCACACTCAACCCCAGCTTCATCGCCGCGAGCAACAAGCCGCCGAGCACCGTCAACGCCAGCCACCAACACGCGAGCGGCAGGCTCCACCCGATCGCATCACGCCGCTCCGAGCGCGCAAACGTCGCCCACACATTCGCCGCAAATGTCAGTACGCCCGCTGCAACCAGCCCGCCGCCTGTCGCAACCAGCTGCATCCGCCCCGTCAAAAATCCCGCCGCCAAAAGCGGCAGCCCCGCGACATGCAATCCAAGATGCAACCATGTCACCCGCTCCCACGCCAGCGGTGCGCCAAGCACCACTGGCGTCAGCTGATACGTCGCCCCGAAACACACACTCAACAAAAACCCAGGCAGCCACAGATGCGCCAGCGCCACCACGTGCGGATGCAGATGCGGCGTCAGCCCCAGCGACGGCGTGATCGCCAGCCACACGCACGCCATCACCAGAGCCATCAGACCGAATCCGATGAACGCCAACGGCAACCGGGCGCCTCCAACCAATGGCATTGGCCCATTCGTTTTCATGGTTTCCGTTTCGTTTCACACGGAGCCACTCGCTCCGCATCTATCTCTTCGCATTCAGAGTCATTCGCCTTCGCGCATCATACGCGCGTCAGGGTCGTCACCCAGCTGCCATCCGACTGCTGATCGCTTTGATAACGCACTCCGCGCGTTTCCAACTCCGGATAAAGATGCAGCGGTTTGCGATCCGTCCGGGCACGCAGCGTCGCCCCGGACTTCAGTTCTTCCACCGCGGACAAAATCGCCATCATCGGCTGCGGCGGCTCCAGCCCTCGCGCATCAACTTCACCGCCTTGATGCTGATGATTTCCGCAACCGCCGCTCACCGGCTCCGGAACAGCGGCACTTTTCGCCGCCGACACCCGCGAGATCTTCACGTGAAAAACATCCGGCCCCGCGACCAGATGCTCCCAGGTGAATTCGCCCGGAAACACCGTCGCGAATTGATAGTACAACGGCACCGGATCGTGATCGTTGATCAAAACGAAGTGCGCGCCGACCGGCAGCGCCTGCCAGCGTTGAATGATCTGCGCGTGCTTCACGCGGCAGGGAATGGAACGCACGTCGAAGTGCGTGAGATCGATTTCGGTGGTGGTATTCATAGGGAGGAAATCTTCGCCGCTGCATCCGCGCCAAGCGTCAGCAACATCGTGAACGGCCCGTGACTCGCCCGCACCGCGTGCGGATGATCCGGCGGCATGTGCAACAACATGCCCGCCTCAAGCCGGCTCCAGTTGCCGTTGAACAGGAAATCGCACGCGCCGCTCAGTACCTGCACCAATGCGCGCCGTTTGCTGGAGTGCGCCGTCAGCTCCTGCCCCTGATCGAAACTAAACAGCACCACTCGCAGCTCCGGACTTTGGAGAAGTGTGCGGCTCACGATTCCCGCCGAAGAAGTCTCCGCCGCCCCCGCGAGTGCAATCGCACAGGCTTCAGTCGTCGGTAACAAGGTCGTGTGGTTCATTTCACCGCCACCTTAGCGCACGCGGCACCAGGGCGCCTTGACGCACATCAAGCTACGCGCCGTTTCCTGATTTCCCTGTTCGAGCCCACCTGCAACCAGCGGTGACAGCCATCCTGTACTTCCATCTGACTCGCCACCACAAATAGCGCACCCTTCGAGCGAGTTAACGCCGTCTCTAGCTAACTGCCGTCTAAAGAGAACTCGATCTGCCCTGGATTCAGCAGGCCGGCGTATTTCGGCGGAAGTTTCGCGAAACGAATGTCCCAGACGTAGGTGTCGGCTTCACGTTCCCGCTCGTCGCGAAGATCAGGAGACGCGCGTACGTATTGCAGCGTACGCTCCCCGATGGAGGCAAACAGCGGCCCCAGGTTATGCCCGCGCAGGAGCACGAGGCACTCACCGATGCGGATTTTTATCAACTCCG
>JALOTV010000357.1 GCA_025457685.1 Opitutaceae bacterium | reverse complement strand
GGGGCGCGGATGACGAGCGGCGCGCGGAGCGACTCCTCGAAGAGCGCGTGTTTGCCCCAGATCGCGTGCTCGCCGAGGTGCCAGCCGTGGTCGCCCCAGAGGACGACGAGGGTGTTTTGCGCGAGGCCGAGCGCGTCGAGTTTTTCCAGGATGCGCGCCACCTGCGCGTCGGCGTAGGACACGCTCGCGGCGTAGGAGCGGCGGATCTGGTCGGCGTAGGCGGCGTCGGTGCGAGGATCGCGGCCATCGTGGGCGTAGGAGCTAAAAAACTCTTTGCTCTCGTGCCACGTGCTCAGGCCGGCCGGACGCTGCGGGTGCGGGATGGGTGGCAACTCTACGCCGGCGTAGAGATCGAGGTAGGCGCGCGGCGTGACGAAGGGCAGGTGGGGCTTGATGATCCCGACCGCGAGGAAGAAGGGCGACTGCGCGGCGGCGAGCGTCTCCATCTGCGCGAGGGCCTCGCGTGTGATCCAGCCATCGGGGTAGGCCAGCTCGTCGGACTCGTCGGTGTGCTCGAAGGCGGGCGTCTTGCCCGGCACGCGCGGGCGGCCGCCGGTGTAGCCGTGCATGGCGCGCTGCGGGGTCTGCCACGGGCCGGACGGCATGAGGTTGGCGTCCCACGCGCCGGGCATCTCGACCTTGGCGGGATCGGCCCAGTCCTTGCCGCCGAGGCCGCCGGGGTGGTGGGAGATCTTGCCGATCGCGACGGTGCGGTAGCCATTCTCGCGAAAGTGGCGCGGCAGGGTGGGCGGGGCGGTGTCGGGCCGGGCCGCGCGGAGGAGCAGGGCGTCGTTGCCGCGCAGCTCGGGCGCGGAGGCGTATTGGCCGGTGAGCAAGGCGCTGCGCGACGCGCCGCAGGTGGGCGCCTGCACGTAGTGGCGGGTAAACGCGCGCCCGCTCGCGGCGAGCGAATCCATGGCGGGCGAGTGGATGTAAGCGGCGCCGAAGGACCTGAGCTCGGGGCGCAGGTCGTCCACGCAGAGCAGCAGGATATTGGGCCGCGCTGGAGCCGCGCCGGGTGCCGCCGCGTTGGCGCAGGCGGCGGCGAGCGCGAAGACGGCGAGCAGGAAGACGCGGCGAGTTTTCACTTGGCGTCTTTGGCGTTCCACTCGCTGCGGGGCAGGCCGGGGAAGGCGGGCTCGATCAGCTGGGCGTTCCAGGTTTCATAGGTGCCGAGCAGGGTCTGGACGCGCTCGGGCTCGGCGGCGGCGAGGTCGCGACGCTCGCTGATGTCCGCGCCCAGGTTGAAGAGCATGGGAGCCTGATCCTTTTCGGTGCGCACGAGTTTGTGGTCGCCCTCGCGGATCGCGAAGGCGCCGCGATCAAAGTTGCGCAGGTAGATACGCGGATGCGGCGCGCCCTCGCGTCCATCGCGCACGAAGGGCACGAGGTCCACGCCGTCGAGCGGGCGATCGGTGCGGGCGACGAGCTGGTTGGCGGCGGCGATGGTGGCGAAGATATCGAGCGACGAGACGGGTTTTTCGTAGGTCGCTCCGGCGGGGAAAACGCCGGGCCAGCGGGCGGCGAAGGGCACGCGGAAACCGCCCTCGAAGGGGCTGCCCTTGGCGCCGCGCAGGGGGGCGTTGCGCGAGCCGTTGTCGGCGGTGGGGCCGCCGTTGTCGGAAAGGAAAAACACGAGGGTGTTGTCCGCGATCTGAAGTTCGTCGAGCAGGTCGAGGAGTTGGCCGACACCGCGATCCACGACGGAGAGCATGGCGGCGTAAGTGCGGCGTTTCTCGTTGGGGATGTGGGCGAACTTCGCGATCTCCTCCTCGGGCGCCTGCATGGGCGTGTGGGGCGCGTTGTAGGCGAGGTAGAGGAAGAAGCGGTTGTTCTTTTGCCGGCGCACAAAATCGAGCGCCTCGTGGGTGAACTCCTCGGTGAGGTAGCGCGTGGTCTGGACGGGCTCGCGGTTGCGCACGATCCAGGTGCGGTAGCTCTCGGATTCGTTTTTCGCCTCGCGGTAGTCGCGGATGGTGAGCTTTTCCGGGAAGTAGTTGAGACCGCCGCCGAGGTGGCCGAAGAACTCGTCGAAGCCGCGGTTGAGCGGGTGGAAATTATCGTGCGAGCCGAGGTGCCATTTGCCGATGGCGGCGGAGGTGTAGCCGGCGGGGCGAAGGGCCTCGGCGAGGGGACGTTGCGCTCGTAGCCGAAGCGCTGCGGGTAGCGGCCGGTCATGAAGCCGGCGCGGCTGGGCGAGCAGACCGCGTAGGTGACGTAGGCGTTGGTGAAACGCACGCCGCCGGCGGCGATGCGGTCGAGATTCGGGGTGGGGATCTCGGTGCCGCCGTTGAAGCCGGCGTCGGCGTAGCCCTGGTCGTCGGTCATGATGACGACGAGGTTGGGCGCGGGTTTGGCGGGCGCGGCGAAGAGCGGGCCGGCGCAGGTGGTGGCGAGCGCGACGGCGAGCAGGGCGAGGCGAGGGAAGCGGGACATGGGGAGGGGGCGGAATTTTTATCCGCGGATGGCGCGAACGGGCGCGGATAAAAATCGATATAGCGTAGTTGGTAAATGGATACTCATTGCCCGGAAACCTGGAAGGCGAGGGTGCTGGCGGAGGCGCCGCCCTTGCGGTCGAGGGCGTAGACCATGAGCAGGTAGTCGCCCGGTTTTTCCGGAGCGGGGATGAGCGCATGGGACGAGGAGGCCTGGGCGAAGGGGCCCGCGACGGTGGTGGTGCGGCGGGCGCGGGCGTCGAGGATCCAGGTGACGTATTCGATCTTGTCGCCGTTGGGGTCCTGGGCGGCGAAGCGCACGCGCATGCCCTCGCCGGGCTTGGCGACGCGGGCGGGTTTGCCGTTGTCGAATTCAAGTTTTGAGAGCACGGGCGCGCGGTTGCCGCGGGGCGGGCGGCCGGTGAAGTGCTCGATCATGACCTCGGCCTGCGGGGTCATGAACAGGTGGTCGAGCGAAGGGGCGTCCGGCGTGCCGTGGGGCAGGGGATCGAGCAGGGTGCTGAAGTAGCTCGGGCGGAAGACGAGGTAGTGGCCCCAGGCGAAGATGGTGGAGCCGAGGCAGAGCGGGGAGGCGTCGATGGCGGCGTAGCAGCCCTTGAGGTCGGCGACTTTTTTGGTGACGGGCTCGTCGAGCTCCACGCCCCAGTCGGTCTTGGGGAAATTCCACGGGCCGTTGGTGTTGAACTCCGACATGTAGAACGGTTTTCCCCAGAGCTTCTCGGTCTGCTTGATCGCGCCGCGCACGGCGCCGACGCTGTAGCTCTGGATGCCGAGCACATCGAGATCGGGGGCGAACTTCTTCACCGCCGCGATGGCCTCGGGCTTGGCGTTGATCATGGTGAGGCTGGTGAGGTGGCGGGGGAAACGCTCGTGGATGGCCTGCGACATGCGGTTGACGACGCGGAGGTAGGGCTCGTCTAGGTGGACCTCGTTGCCCAGGCCCCACATGAGGATGGCGGGGTGGTCGCCGATGCCCTCGATCTTGCGGATGAAGTCGGCGACCATCTTGTCGCCCTGGGCGGTGTAGTCGAAATCCCACGACGTGCCGTCTTTGCCCTTGTTTTTGCCGTGGTGGGGCATCCACTCGCTGAGGATCATCTTCATGCCGAGCCGGTGGGCGTGATCGAGCTTGGCGCGCGCGGCCTCGGGCTCGGGGATGGTGTAGCCGCGCACGGTGTTGACCCCGAGAGTGGCGAGGCGGTCGAGGTCGCGGTCGCCGCACACGCCTTTGATCTGGAAGGAGGTGAAGGGCTCGAAGCGCTTGCGCTCGGCGGCGGAGAGGCCGGCGGGGAGAACGAAGGACTGGGCGAGCGCGGCGGAGCAAGCGATGAGCACGCCGAGGAGGGCGGCGAAGGGGCGAAGGGTATTCAAAATCGGGATACTAACGAGGGTTGGGGGGGCGGGGCGTGCGAGCGCGGTGCGGTCAGGGCCGGGTGCGCGGGGTGGCGCGGGCGGCGGCGAGCTGGGCGGCGATGCGCTCGGCCTCGGCGGGATTTTGCGCGAAGAGATTCTTGGTCTCGCCGATATCGGCGGAGAGGTCGAAGAGGCCGGGGCGGGCGGGGGCGCCGGCGACCTTGGCCTTGGCTTTCCAGCCGTCAGCGAGGTCGAGGTCGGGGATGTATTTCCAGTGACCGCTGCGCACGGCGATCTGGCCGGAGCCGCCCTGAAGGACGAGGACGTCGCGCTTGGTGGCGCCGGGCTCGCCGAGCATGGCGGGGAGGAGGTTGTAGCTGTCGGGCAGGGCGTCGGTGGACGGGGTGATGCCGGCGGCGGCGCAGATGGTGGCGGGGATATCGAGGGTGGAGATCAGATCGGTGGAGACGCCGGGGGCGACGCGGCCGGGCCAGCGCACGATAAAGGGCACGCGCGTGCCGCCTTCCCAGAGCTGGGATTTGACGCCGCGGAAGGGGCCGTTGGGGCGGTGGCCCTGCTCGTCGACCACGTAGGCGCCGTTGTCGCTGCTGTAGATGATGAGGGTGTTTTCGGAGAGCTTGAGGCGGTCGAGGGCGTCGAGCACCTCGCCGAGGGAGGAGTCGAATTCGAGGAGGGCGTCGGCGCGGTTGCCGAGACCGCTCTTGCCGCGGAAGCGCGGGTGGGGGAGGGCGGGGGCGTGGACGTTGTGCGGCGCGAAGTAGAGGAAGAATTTGTTGTCCTTGTTCTGCTCGAGGAAGCGCAGGGTCTCCTGGGTGTGGGTGTCGGCGAGGGTGGTGTCGTCGAACCAGGCGGATTTGCCGCCCTTGCCCCAGCCGATGCGGTTGCGACCGGCGGCGAAGGGCGTCATACCGGCGGCCTCGGCCTCGGCTTTGTTATACGAGTAGGAGAAGGGGTCCTTGGGATCGAGGCCCTGCACGAGATAATCCCGGATGTAGACGGTGGGGATGCGGTCGTTGGTGGAGGGGATGCCGAAATACTGGTGGAAGCCGACCTCGAGCGGGCCGGGGCGGAGCTCCTGGTTGAAGTCGGGCTTGCTGGTGCCGAAGCCGAGGTGCCACTTGCCGATCACGGCGGTGCGGTAGCCGGCCTGCTGGAGCAGGCCGGGCGCGGTGGGGCGATCGGTGGGGATGACGAGGGGCGAGTCGCCGTTGGCGACGCCGCGGTAGACGCCCATCTTGTCGCTGCGCCACGAGTATTCGCCGGTGAGCATGGCGTAGCGGGTGGGGGTGCAGGCGGCGGCGGAGGCGTAGCCGTTCTCGAAGCGCAGGCCCTGGCGGGCGAGGCGGTCGATGTTGGGCGTGGCGACCTTGGTGGCCCCGTAGGCGCCGGCATCGCCCCAGCCGATGTCGTCGGCGAGGATGACGAGGAT
>JALOTV010000072.1 GCA_025457685.1 Opitutaceae bacterium | reverse complement strand
GAGGCGTGGGCGCTGGTGGGCGACCAGTTCGACGCGGTAGTGAACGCGTGAATACCGGCGGCGGATTGGGCCCAGAAGGGCGGGACGAGCACGAGCGAGGCGTCGTCCACGTAGAGGGCGACGCCGGCGGGTGGGCCCTCGAAGTAGAGCACCAGCGCGGTGGCGGGGCCATTGGGCTCGGTGTGGCGGAAGGTGACGTCAATGGGTGTCCAGCCGGTTGCGTTGGCGGTGACGGTTTGCAGGCCGTTGAAAAGGGGGGAGCCACTGGTGCCGGTATAGGCGAGAGTGGCTTTTACCGACGGCGTGCCGGAGGCGACGCGCACCCAGGCGGTGAGGCGGTAGTGCTGGCCGGGTTGGAGGCGGCCGAGGACGTTTTGCGCGGGGCCTTGGAAGGTTTGGGAGCGGTTGCCACGGATGGAGGCGGTGCCGGTGCGAAAGACGGTGGTGTCGAGCGAGACGGAGCCGCCGCCGTTACTGATCCAGCCGGTGGCGGAGCCGGCCTCGGCGTCGCCGTTAATGAGGAGCTGGGCGGGCGGGTTGGCGTTGAGCGTTACGGTGGCGCGGGCGTTGGCGGAGGGGTCCTGTGGATTCCAGAAGGCTCGGAGCAGAATCTGGCGTGGGGAAAAGGTGGATACAGGCGTGAGCGTCACGGTGAGGTCCACCGACGTGCCGGGGGCAATGAGTTCGTTGCCCGAGTAGAGGGCGGCGTCGGTGACGGTGTGGCCCACGGCGGAGGTGATGGACGAGGTGATGTTGACTCCGCCGAGGGTGTAGGCGGCGGACCAGCCCGCGCCGCCGGTCTCGTGGGCGTGGAGGACGGGTAGAGCGGGCACGGTGCCGGTGTTGGTGAGCCGCACCGTGTAGCTGAGCGGAGCGCCCATGGCGGCGGACGTGGCGGAGACGGGCGTGAGCGCGGAGAGGGCGAGGGTTTGGTCGATGCCTTTGACGTAGAGCAGGGCGTCGCGAACAAGGTTGGTGTAGGTCCCGTTTTGCGTTTCCGGGACGAGGGTGAAGGGCCCCTCATACCAGCTCTCGAGGTAAACTTTGTCGGCGCGGCCGCCCTCGAGTTGGTGGAGTTGGAGGGAGCGGAGGGAGTCTTGTTTGTAGCGAAGATCCCAGGCGTCGCGGCCGGCCTGCGTGCTGGTGTTGAAATTGGCGAAATCGCCGTCGGCACTGTTGGCGATGAAGTCGTGGATGCGGCCGCGATCCTGGAGCCAGCGCTCGTAGAGGCGGATCTTTTCGCGGTGGCGAAGGGCGTCGGGGTGGGTTTCGGAGCCGCCCCAGCGTTGGTAGCCGGCGTAGGGGGAGTCGGTGGTGAAGCCGGCGAAATTTTCCGCGAAGGCGGAGGTGGGCGGGAAGGCGCCGTGCAGGCCGGCGAGGAAGGCGTTGCCAGTGAAGTAGCGGAGGAGCGGGCGGTATTGGCCGTTGAGTGGCTGGATGGAGACCTCGCCCGCGCCGTGGGTGGCGAGTTCGGTCGCGGAGGCGGAGGACGCGGTGCGAGAGAGCGTGCGCAGGCCGAGCTGAGGGGTGAAGGCGATGGCGAGGGCGGGCGCGTCGGCGGCGGTTGAGGCGCGCACGGTGAGGCCCAATTGCGCGCCGGCGGCGAGGGCGGTGGCGGGCGCGGCGTCGTCGGCGAACCAGGCCAGACGGGCCACGAGCGTGCCGCGCGCGGGCAGCGTGGAGGCGTGAAGGCGCAGGGCGTCGGCGGTGGCGGCGACACCCGTGCCGGCGGCGCGCACGGTCGTGGTGCCGCCGGCGACGGAGGAGTCGGCCCCGGTGCCGGCGGAGCCTACGTTGGCTCCGGAGAAGGATGGCGTGAAGGCGTCGAAAAAGGAGACGTTGGAGAACGCGGCAGTGGCGCTCTCAAAACGCACCTCGGAGTCGGCGCTGACGCCGACCAACACGGTGGACGGAAACGCGACGATTGCGGAGGCGGGCAGGGTGGTCCAAGTGGCGCCGTCGGCGGAGTGGGCGGCGGTAAGGGAATTTCCACTACGGGTGAGGCGGAGCCAGCGCGGGGTGGAGGCGACGCCGAGATTGGCGAGCGGGGAGCCGGACGAGGCGACGTGGGCGAGTCCGCCGCCGGTGGAGGCGCGGGCGCGGAATTCGAGCTGGTTGGCGAGATTGGCGAGCAGGGAGACCTGGCGGGCGTTGGCGGAGGTGGATTCGCGAAGGACGATGCCGGCGGTGGGGGTTTCGCCGGCGGGGTTGGTGCGGCCGGGATTGGAGCCGGCCAGTGAATCGAGCCGCACGGTGAAGGTGCCATCGCCAGTGAACTCGCGGTAGGCGTAGAACTGGGCGTCGGCGGTGTTGTTGCCCGGGTGGATGAAGTCGTTGCCCCGGCCCGTGAGGGTGTAGCTGGAACCGGAGATGGAGACGGAGCCGCCTCGACCGGGACGACCGACATCGGTGGTGAAAAACGGCAGCAGGCGCACGTCGGTGAAGCGCGCCTGGGCAAGGCGGGAGGGATTGAGCGACGCGGTGTAGAGGCCGCCGATTGGCGAGGCACCGAGCGGAACGGTGGCGGAGCCGAGGGGCGCCCAGCCCGTGCCCTCGCCAGAGTAGAAGGCGGAGACGGTGTCGCCGCGCCGCTCTATTTTCAGCCAGGTGTGGAAGTTGTTAAAGGTGCCGCCGAGTTCGCGGCGGATGTCGCCACCATTTTCCCAAGAAAAGTATACGGGTGAGTTGGTGGCGGTGACTTTGATACCGGGGAAGGCGGTGGCGAGGCGTTCGACCCATTGGCGAAACCAGCCGTAGCGGGCGCGGTCGGCGGAGCCGGGGGCGGGGTCGAAGAGTGTGCCGGTGTAGTTGTCCCAGTCGCCGGTGAGGGCGGTGAAAAACTCCTTGGAGGTCCACTCAGGACGCCAGCGCACGGTCTCGCGCCACGACTCCATGATGAAGTCGCTTGAGACGTCTGGGCGCGGGAAGCCGTAGTTTTGCAGACGCTTGAGGTTGGCGATGGCGGAGCCGAAACCGGCAGTATCGGAGACGTTGCCGGCGAACGCGGTGCCGAAGGCGGAATCGATGTCGGGGTATTCACCCGCGAGCAGATGCTCGACGATGACGGGTTTGGAGAACGCGTTGATGAGCGGCGCGAGCTGGGGGCCGACGATGTCGGGCGAGGGCGCGCCGAAGGGATTGGTCGGGTAGTTCCAATACGCGCCGTGAAGGATAAACCCATCCATGTGGCGTCGCACGAAATCCCATTGGTTGGCTCCGGCGCCGACGAGTTGCTCCGAGCCGCGATAACCGCCCCACCAGACCTCGAGCGGGCGGGTGACGACGGGAGGCGGGGTGGCTTGGGCATGCGTGGTGTGGACCAGGATCGTCAGCGCGAGGATGAATGCCGCAAGGTTCAGGAATTGGCGAAGAAACGTGGCAAATAGGGCGCGCATGCTCGGTCGAGGGGTAACCCGACAAGGCAAACCCGGTCGCGGGGTGTCGCGAGGAGCAGTCTGTTATCCCGTATAGTGGTGGAGGGAGGAAAAACACGGGCGCAGAATTTGGCTCAAAAGCGCCACATGGATGGCACGCAATGACAGGCGCTCCGGCGGCTGAATCGTCTATCTTGGAGCCGTGCGCCCCATCCAATCTCGCCCTTCTTCGATGCTATCCCCAGTGCTTACCCTGTCCCTCATGTCACGACGTTCCCTGCTGCTTGCCGCCTCGCTGCTCGTGGGCGGCGTGGTTTGCCAAGCGGAGCAGGCCGCGTCGGCCCCCGCGTCGGCTGAGCTCGCCCCGGTGGCGGCCGCGACCGCCGCGCCAACGCAAGCCCGCGTGGTCGATATCAACGCCTTTGGTCGCGACGAGCGCCTGACAGTGCTCGCCATCCAGGGCATCGCGAACCGCAAGGGCCCGCGCGTCTTTCTCAACACCGGCCAAAGCGTGCGGTGGAACCAGATCGACTACGACCGCGACGAGGGCGCGAAGTCCGGCCGCGTCTGGTCGAAGGAGGATGTCGAGCGCCTAAAGCCCCGCTACTCCAACACCTGCGACTACTGGATCGAATACGTCGAGAAGATCGGCATGGCCACGTTTGAGAAGGCCACCTTGCACGATCTCTTTCGCATCCACGCCGACGAGATCAAGGGCGTGATCCTGTATGCCAACGTGAACGACGACCTCGCCATCGCCGGCACCATGGCCGGCCTGCGCGACGCGGTGCCGATGACCGAACAGCTCTACGCCGACGTGACGCAGAATCTCGGGCGCGAGCTCCCGGTGATCTTCGACGTGCGCTCGCTTTACCCGTCCTACAATCCTAAAGAGGAGCGTCGCCTCGCCGCCCACCGCTGGGCCATCGAGCACCTGCTGCCCGAGTGTCGGCGCAACGGTGCGCTCTCGCGGGATCTCACCTACGGGCAGGACGCGCACGACACGCTGATCGACACCGATCTCGCGGTGCACAATCGCTGGTTCATCTTTGACCTCAGCTTCATGGCCGAGGAGACGCGCCTCGGTCGCAACGACAAGCCGCACCCGGTCTGGGGTTTCGAGCCGCCGGACAAGGAACTGCTCGTCAAGCTGCTCACCTCGCTCGACCAGCCCTACCCGGAGATCTACGGCTGGGGCCGCCCCTACGAGAGCGCGCTGATCCGCCGCCTCGCGATCACCGGCGGCGTGAAGATCGTCACGGGCAACGGCAACGCGTCCTTCTTCCGCGCGATGCCGATGCAGACGAAAAACTTCCACCAGCCCGTGCCGCACGTGGAGAAGGCGACCCTCGAGGAAAAGGTTTACGTGGCCTTCGCGACCAACGAGGGCGACACGCTCAAATACCTCGCCGGGTTGGTGAACGGCGGAGGCTGGCTGCAATCCGAGCGCGGGCGCTTCCCGATCAACTGGGGCATGGATCCGCTGCTCTACCGCGACTTCCCAGGCTTGGTGAGCCACTACTACCGGACCGCGACGCCGAACGACTACTTCTTCTCCGGGCCCTCGGGCTGGGGCTACCTCGCACCCTTCACGCTGCCCGACGAGCGGCTGCCGGTTTACGGCGAACTCGTGCGAAAGGGTCTGGCCGACACCGATCTCCGCTACATCGACGTGTGGTGGATGAACGGGCTGCGCGAGCGCGGGAAGTTTTTCTCCTACCTGGAGAGCATGGGCGCGCGCGGGCTCACCCAGTGGAGCGGCAAGCAGGAGGTGGAGTTCGCCCCCGACGGCACGCCGATCATCCATAGTAATTTTTACTACACGCGGAATCGCCCAGAGGTCGTTGCCGCCAAGCTCCGCACGGTGAAGCAGACGATGGGCACGCCGTGGTTCGTCTTCATCTACGGAGGCCAGCCGCACTGGTTTGGGCAGATCGCGGCGAACCTGCCGCCGGAGGATTTCAAGATCGTGAAGCTCGACGAGTTTTTCGAGGCCGCGCGCGCCGCGCGACCCCAGCTCGAGGGCCGTCGCTACGAGGTTCGTCCCGAGGACATCACCGAGGCTCCCTGAGCTTTTTTCCCCTCTAACTTTAGCCCCCTCCATCACTCCGCTCCCATGAAAACCCCGCTCCGCTTTCTCTTCGTCTGCGTCCTTGGCGCACTCGGTCTCCACGCCCAACCCGCCCGCGATCAGACGATCGCGTGGTGGCGGCTCGACACCTTCGTGGGCGACATCGCGCCCGCGCGCGGTGGGCCGGATTTGCGGCTCTGGCTGGAAAAGTCCACGTCGGTCGAACCCGTATCGAAAGAAGCGCCGCCTCGCGCGCTCTACGCCTCGCGGGTGACTCCGGCGGCAGGCAGTCTCGAACTCGGTCTGCTCTACGGCAGCGGCGCGGGCGCGTTGCAGCAAAAGGATCTCTGGGACGCCGCCTGGCCGCGAGAAGGGCTGACCGTCGAGGGCTTTTTCCGCAACATCGACGAAGGTCTGAAAGGCCGGCGCGCCATCGTCTCCTGCGGCGACGGCCGCAATGACGCCGCGTGGACGGTGGCGATCGAGAACGGCAACCTGACCTTCTCCGTCTTCCGCGACGGAGACAGCGATCCCACCTACTCGCTCTCCATCTCCCGCGACACGCGCAACGGCAAGTGGCACTACTTCGTGGTGCAGGTCCGCCCCGACGCGGCGCGCAAAACGCAAACGATCCATCTGCTCCTCAAGCCCGAGGGCGCGGAGGCCTTGAGCAACCGCCAGGAACTGCCCGCCGATTTCGTCGCCCGCGCCCACCAAAAGGGGCTCATCGTGGGCCGCAGCAGCGTGTTCTACGACACCAAGCCCGAGTATCGCGGCACACTCGACACCTTCCGCGGCAACCTCGCCGACATCCGTATCAGCTCCGCGCCGCTCGAGGCGGACAAGTTGCTCGGCGTCGTCACGCGCTGAGCCTTCGGCCGAGTCGCGACCACCCACACCCGAAGCGCGTCGAGCACCGACACGCGTCACCCTTACCATGTCCACTTCCCAGCTTTTTCGAACCGAAGACGAGGCGCGGATGCGCCGCCTGCTCGCCGCCGACGCCGCCTACGCGCGGGGTTGGCGCGCCTTTCGCGACCGGCAGGAGGCGCTCGTGCGCGCCGACGCCGCGCTCGCCGACGAGCATGCGCGCCTGTGCGAGCGGGCCCGCGCCCACGGGGGCAACAAGCTGCACTCGCTGTGGAATTTCCTGCGCGCGATGTCGACCGAGGCGGCCCAGCTCGCCTTCCACCACCGGGTGACGGGAGACGCCGTCACCCTCGCCGGAGTGCGTCTGCGCGCGGGCTTTCTGCTGCGCGAGGATGACTGGCGATCGCAGGGGCACAAAAACAACTGGCGCTCCGATCTCTGGACGGCGGACTGCGCGCTCGGTCTGGCGCAGGCGATGGATTTCGCCTCGGCCTCGCTCACCGACGCCGAGCGCGCGGCGTGGTCGACGAAGATTCTGGCCTGCGGCGTGCGGCCCGTGCTCGACGAGTGGATCGATCCGCGTCGGCGCATCCACGTGCTCGATTCGATGGGGCACAACTGGTGGTCGGTCTGCGTCGGCGGCGCGTCCGTGGCGCTGGCGCTGCTGCCCGCTTCGGTCGAGGAGTCGGAGCGGACGCGCCTGCTTGAGCGCGTGGCCGACGGCTTCGTCGAGTTTTTCAACTACCCGGGCAACGTGCTGCAAAACAAGCAGCGCACCTTCGGCCGGGCGGGCGAGTTCATCGAATCGATCGGCTATCTCGACTACACGCTTCAGCCGCTCGTCCTGCTCTTCGACGTGCTGCGCCGCCAGGGGCGCCGCGACCTACCGGCCGAGCTGCCCGGGCTCGCGCGGGTCTGCGACTACTACCTCGCGAGCGTGCAGCCGCTCGGAGACCGCGTGCAGCGGATCAACTTCGGCGACATGGGCTCGGGCTCCGACACGGTCGGCAGCTACAACCATCATCCGACGCCGGTCTGGCTCTGGCTGGCGCGCGAGTATCGACGCGACGGCCTGTTTCACCTCGTGCGGCGCGCGCATGGGGCGCCGTTCGACTCCACCGCGTTCCTGCTCTGGCCCGAGGACATGCCGGGGGAAAGCTTCGCGGACGCGCCCGGCGACGCGATTTTTCCGGACATCGGCGTCGCCATCCTGCGCGACGGGCATGGCCCGCGCGACGCGCTGCTGGCGGTCAAGACCGGCGAGAAGTGGAACCACAACCAGTCCGACGCCGCGTCCTTCATCCTGAGCGCGGCGGGCCGCGAGTGGATCTTCGACCCCGGCACGACCGAGTATTCGCACCCGCTGCACGCGGCCTACTTCAAGGGCTCGCTCGCGCACAACGTCGTGCTGCCCGACGGGCGCGAACAGGACCGCGAGTTTGACGACAGCGGCGTGAAGCTCATGGGCACGATCCCGACGCGGCTTTTCGCGCCCGGCTATCGTTACCTGCTGGCTGATGCCTGCGGCCCGTGGGAGGGGGTTTACCAGCGCTACTATCGCCACTTCCTCTGGCTCGACCGCTTCGTCGTCGTGGTGGACGACCTACAGACGCGCGCGGCCCCGGCGGAGTGGACTTCCCTGCTCCATCACGAGGGCGAGGCGGGGATCGCGGCGGATCTGTCGTCGGTGGACCTGCGCCAAGGCGAGGAGACGATGCGCGTTCACCTGTGCCATCCGCGCCCGTCGAAGATCGACTTTGGCGAGGGTCACCGTTCGCGCATTCTGCCCGGTGGACGAAAATACGAATACGAGCTGACGACGAAACCGTATCTGCGTGTCCACTACGCGGGCGGAGAGCGCCGCAAAAAACTTATCCAGGTGTTTGCCCTGCCGGACGCGCCCGCGGCGACGGTGTCATCGGATCATAGGGGACCGGTGGCCCGCGTCACGATCGCGACGGCGGGCGGCACCTGGGAAATCGGTTGCAACGAGGACGCCGACGGCCGCGTCATGCATCTCAACTCTTGGGTGAAAGCCGACGCGGTGGAGACCGACGCGTTTCTCTACGCGGTGAAACGCGATGCGGGTGGCGCGGTCGAACGGGCCGCGCTGCACAACGGCAGCCGCCTGATCGTGGACGGGCGCATGTGGTTCAGCGCGCTGCTCAAGGCCGACGCGTTGGTGGAGCCGCACGCGGGCGGGGCGCGGGTGCAGGCCAGCCTCACCGCGCCGACGAGCGTGGCGGTAGAGGCCGCAGCCGGCGGCGGCGTGCTGGAGCGGCGCCTCTCGGCGGGCGACAGCGTCAGCCTGTTCGGATGAAGGATGTCCCGTCCGTCGACTTCGCCGCGCTGCGGAATCCCGTGCTGCCGGGTTGGTATGCCGATCCGGAGCTGAGGTTTCACGACGGGCTGTTCTGGATCTATCCCACGCTGTCGCTGCCCTACGAGGAGCAGACGCATTTCGATGCGTTCTCGTCGCCGGACCTGGTGACGTGGACCCGGCACCCCGAGGTGCTACGGCTGAAGGACGTGGGCTGGAGCAGCGGGCGCTGCGCCTGGGCGCCGAGCGTGCTGCCGGCCTATGGCTCGCGCTTCATGTTTTTCTCCTCGGGTGACGGCGACGGCATCGGGCTCGGGGTGTGGCACAAATTTGACCGGCGCTTCGTCGAGCCGCTGCGGCGGCCCTTCATCGGCGAGTGGCCCTTCGGTGCGCAGCCGATCGACGCGCAGGCCTTTATCGATGACGACGGCGCGGCCTGGCTCTACTTCGGTGGGCACGGGCGCTGCGTGGCGGTGCGGCTGCGGCCGGACCTGAACGGGCACATGGGGGAATTTCACCTCGTGACGCCGCCCGGCTACGTGGAGGGGCCCTTCATGTTCAAGCGCGCCGGGCGCTACTATTTCACTTGGTCGGAGGGCAACTGGAGCAACGACAGCTACGGCGTGGCCTATGCGATCGCGGACAATCCGCTCGGGCCTTTCGAGCGCATGGGCTGCATCTTGAAGGGCGACGGGCGCGTGGGCACGGGCGCGGGGCACGCGTCGTTTCTCCAGATCCCGGGCACGGACGATTGGGTGGTGGCCTATCATCGTCGCCCGGTGGGCGACGCGGACATCCACCACCGCGTGAGCTGCATCGACCGCGTGTTCTTCCGCACCGACAGCACGATCGAGCCTGTGCGGATGACGTGATCAGCCGAGCTCGATCCAGAGCGAGTCGGCATCAAAGCCGGTGGGCGGGCCGGACTGGACCTTGACCGCCTCCAGCGTGACGGCCGCGCCGGTGTCGACCGCGGGGCGGGCACCGTTGCGGTAGGCCTGGTGCTCGTGGCTTTCGATGAGGAGCGGCTGACAGCCGAAGCCATAGCCGGGGCGCACGGCGGCGCGCAGGCCTCCGACGGGGAGGAGTTCCTCGGCGAGCATGGCGTCGATCTCGGCCCAGGGGATGCGCGCCTCGATGATGCGCGAGCCGGGTGCGCCTGAGGTGAAGACCTCGGCGGCGGGGCGGGACGAGACGAGCACGCGGTGGTTGAGCGTGCAGGTGTAGAGATCGCGGCGGCCGGTGGAGCTAAAGCCGAAGCGCGGGGCGAAGTCGCCGTTCTCGGTCGTGCCGCGACCGGAGAAATCGAGCCAGAAGGAGACGCCGTTGGCGCGCTTGAACTCGCCGCCGCCGAAGTAGAGCCCGTGCGGACACTCGGCGACGGTCGCCGGCGCGCGGGTTTCCTCGATCAGGACGTAGAGGGCGTTGGCGTCCCAGGCCCAGCGGTAGCGGGCGGCGGCGTGGCCCTTGCCCAGGGCGGCGAGATCGTGATCGAGCGCGCTCGAGGCGATGCCGCCCCAGCCGCGACCGGTGCCGTCGAGGTGCGGGGTGCCGCGGGCGGCAAGGATTTTTTGCGCGGCGGGCGGTTTCATGCGCGGTGCGGGGGTGCCGCTTTGGGACACACGCAAGCCAAGCTCGCGGCCCGAGCCGGAGTCGTGGAAGGCGATGCGCGCGGGCGTGGCGGTGCGCTCGGCGGGGCCGTTTACGGTGAACTCGAGGGCGCGCGATTCGCCGGCGCGTAGGTCCGCGTAGTCGATCGAGGCGGGCGAGACGGACCAGCCGGCCGGGCAGGCGACGGCTATGCGGCCCGAGCGCGGGGCGGCGCGCCAGTGGCGAAGCGTGAGCGTGACGGAGCGCGAGACGGCGCCGCGCAGGTCGAGCGCGTCGCGGTCGAGCTGGGCTTGGCCGATTTGTTTTGCGAGCTCGACGAACTCGTCGAGGAGCACGACCTCAAACTCGTCGGCGGGCAGGGCGTCGGCCATGGCCTTGAAGTCGGCGGGGGAGCCGGCGTAAACGGGGATGAGCGAGGGCGCCTCGTGTTCGCGGGCGAGCTGGCGGATGCGCACGACGGCGGCGGGCAGGGGCTCGACGCCGGGCGGAAAGCGAAAGCGCCAGTAAAAGAGCGCCCAGTCGGCGCCGACGAGGGGCTGGAGGGCGCTGGTGAATTTCAGCGAGGCCTGTTGCGCGGCCTCGAAGACGTAGCCCTCGCAGCCGCGGCCGACGAGCCAGGCGTCGGTGGCGGGATCGAGCACGCCGTTGCAGGCGTCGATCATGTCGTGGACGGAGTAGACGGAGCCGGTGGAGAGGCCGGCGGCGGGGTTGGCGCGGCGCTCGGCCTCGGCGAAGCGGGCGGTGGCGGTGCTGTGCTTGGGGCTGTAGTAACCGTAGCCGGTGACGGAGGAGTAGAAGAGGTCGTGCTCCGTCATGGTCGAGTAGTATGCCTCCATCATGGCGGGGAACTCCTCGACGATCCACGGGTTGCTGCCCCAGTTGATCGGCACGCGGCCGCGCTCGGGCCAGGCCCACTGGCCGCCGTTGAACATCGTGCCCATGCACTTGAGGGTGTCGCCCTCGTTGAGGAGGAAGGCGACGTAGTGCTTTTTCGCTACGCGGACGGTGGCCGGGTCAAACGGGCGGGCGCGGCGCGGGGCGATCCGCGCGGCGGAAGGTTTTACCGCGCGGTGGAAGGAGAGGTTGGGCGCGGGGTCGCACTGGAGGAAGAGGCCGTGCGGGGCGATTGCGTTGATGAGCGCGTTTTCGCCGCTGTCGCCCCAGCCGTAGAGCGCGCCGCCGTGCTCGATGCCGGAGAGGATCTCGTGGAGGAGCGCGTATTCGTCGGGTTTTTCGCAGGAGACATACCCGAGGTTGAAGAAGAAGGTGCGGCGCGAGACGCCGTGGTCGACGGAGAGCCAGGTCTCCTTCGGCCAGTAGGAAGTGAC
>JALOTV010000356.1 GCA_025457685.1 Opitutaceae bacterium | reverse complement strand
GGAGAGTTTGAGGGAATGGGCGAAATCACGGGCGAGGGGATAAGCGCGCCACCGTGGGGCGAGGAAGGCGTCCCAGCTTACCCAGCCTTTGCCTTGGTAACTTTTGAATGGGCTGTAGGGCACCTCTGGCGGCCGCGGCGGCAAATCAGGCCGTTTGCCGTCGCAGTAATCTTTCCACTCGGGCGAGGTGCGGAGGTTAAGCTTATGCGCAAACTCGCGGGCTTTTTCGTAGGGCCAGAGCTCGCGGAGATAGTTCGCGATACGACCGGTGCCAAGAAAGTCGCCCCAGCCGATCCAGCCTTCGTCGCAGTAAACGGTTTCGGGAGTGGATGGAATGTTTGTTGGGCGATTAAGTTTTTCGAAATCGCTCCTTGTTTTGGCTCCGGCCGAACGAACCCATTCTCTGGCTTCTGCGTAGGGCAGATATTCGCTCACTCTAAAACGGCCCGTGTCTAAAAAGTCACCCCAGTCCCTCCATCCTCGACCTTGATAATACCCCTCCGGACTACCCGGAATATCTGCTGGCCAATCTTTTGATGTAGACGCCTTTTTTCTTAGGTCACGCCACGCTTGGCGGTTTACCAAATTAAGTGAGACAGCCCACGCTCGGGCTTCGTCATAAGAGCGAAAAGAGAGACGTGCTACGCGATTCCAGCACTTAAGCTCGATCTGTTGTGCGAATTCTTCCGCATCAAGCCGCTTTCGCAAAACAGTGCCCAAATCGAAATCAACTATTCCGCCAACCTCTGATGTGCGCTTTTCCGTTCTGGCCTTGAACCACTCGATGATCCGGTCGTCGTGTGTCGCGAGTGCGCGTAACACAGCGAGGACAAACTTAAAGCCGGTGCTCTCCGTCATGTCCTCTGGTGTCGCGCCGTCAGGCACGACGAGGGGGAGCAGGATGTAGCCGAGTTGTTTGCCTTTCGCGAGGCGGAGGGCGCGGCCGGAGGCTTGGACGATGTCGATGGTGCTGCCTTTGGGGTCGGCGAAGAAGACGCAGTCGATGCCGGGCACGTCCACGCCTTCGGTTAGGCAACGGGCGTTGGTGATGAGCGAGGGCTCCACCTGCATGAAGCGCTCCGGTGACGTGGAAGGCGCGCACGGGCGCGGCGTCGGGCAGGTGTTCGTTAAGCTCGTTGCAGTATTTCTGAAATTTCGCGGCGCGGGCGATGCTGCTGTGGAAGGAGACGGTGTGGCGCACGCCGTATTGCGTGGTGGCGCGGCGCAGGGCGACGAGGCTGGCGAGGGCGAGCGAGGTGACTTCGTCGAGGCCATCGGGGCCGAGGTCGAGCCAGCGGTTTTCCTCCACGAGGGCGCGCACCTCGGACTCGCGCACGCCGATGGTGAGCAGGCGATAGTCGCAGAGGATGGGCGGCTCGGCGGCGATGGCGGCCTTGAAGGTGAGGAGGTCGATGGTTTCGCCGTAGAGGTCGGGGTCGTCCATCGAGACGATGTCGTCGCTGCGGCTGGAGGCGAAGCGGCGCTCCGTGGCGGTCATGAAGAGACGACGCGCGAGCGGGAGGTTTTCGTCGTGAAGGAGGTGGGCGTAGTAGCTGGAGGCGGTGCCGGTGGTCTTGTGGGCCTCGTCGCAGACGCAGAGATCGAAGGCGGTGCCGGCGGCGCGCGCGGCCTGGGCGAGGACGGGCGAACTTTGGTAGGTGGTGAGGACGACGAGCAGGCCGGGGCGGGCGGCGGCGGCGCGGAGGTGTTTCTCCAGCTCGGCGGGATCGGTGTCGCAGGGCAGGCCGAGCTCGTGGATGCGCGCGACGAGTTCCTCGTTGTCGAAGTCGGAGGCGATCTCGTCGTCGCTGCACACGCAGAGCCAGTCGGCGGCGCGGCCGTCGGCGAGGGCCTCGCTCATCCATGTCTCAAGTGTCTGGCGCACGAGGGCGAGGCTGGGCACGGCGATGAGGACGCGGTTGGCGTCGAGGGCGCGGGCGATCCAGTAGGCGGTCAGGCTTTTGCCCGCTCCGCAGGGGTGGATCAACTTGCCGCGCGTCTGGCCGGGGGTGGCGAAGTAGGCGACGGCGCGCTCGATGGCCTGCGTCTGGTGCGGGCGTGGTGGGCGCGGCGTAAGCGGGGGCGGAGGCGTGGCGGCCGGCGCGGAGAGGTAGGCGAAGAAATCCTCGGGGAGCGCGGCCCAGGTTTCGGCGGTCTCCGTGCCGAGGTTGTTCAGGCCGGTGAGCGTCGCGGTGATGCGCTCGGTAGTGGTGCAGACGAGGGCGTAGGCGAAGGCTCCGGCGCAAACGTGGAAGGCGAGGGAAGAGAAGGTGGAAAGCTCGCCGAAGGTGACGGTGCCGGCGGTGGCGGCGCGGTATTTCGCCTGAATGGCCCAGAACTCTCCGGTATGGGTTTCGGCGACGAGGTCTATCCCCATATCGCGGCCGGGCAGGCGCAGGCGGGCGCGCAGCTCGGCGGGGACTTCATGATGACGCCAGACGTGGACGAGCTTGGTTCGGTATTTGGGGTCGTAGCGCAGATGTTGCGCGACGAGCTGCTCGAAGGCGTCGCCCTTGGCGGTGGTGTCCGCGAGCGCGTCAACAGCGGCGGCAAACTCGAACCACGAGCGGGCGGCGGCGATTGAAGAGGGAAGAGCCATCGGCGCAGGGTTTTGCGTTGATGGCCAAGTCTTAGCAAGCGCAAGGCGGGTCCGGCTGGGTAAGTCAGCGTTCGGTCACGCGGAGGCGGAGGAAACGGTGGGAGACTTGGTGGCTAGGGGATGGCGAATCAACCTGGTAGCCGAGGTCGGGGCGGTGGCGGGTGCAACAGATGCTGAGAGCTGAAATCTAAAGATTCGGAGAAGGTGCGGCGGAGGGCGATTCAAGCTCGTGGAGTGGCAGGCTTAGGCCGGGGGCGGATCAGGTGCCGTAGAGGCGGTCGCCGAAATCGCCTAGGCCTGGGAGGATGTATTTTTGGGGGTTTAGCTCGCGGTCGAGGGCGGCGGTGAAGATCGGCACGTCGGGGTGTTTCGCCTCCACGGCGGCGACGCCGGCGGGGGACGCGACGATCACGACCAGCGCGAGGTCGGCGGCGCCTTGCTCGCGCAGCAGGTCGAGGGCCTGCACCGCGCTGCCGCCGGTGGCGAGCATGGGGTCCACGCAGAGCACGCGGCGGCCGGCCAGCGGGGGGAGTTTGCAGTAGTAGCTGCGGGCCTGGGCGGTCTGGTGGTCGCGTTCCAAGCCGACGTAGCCGACGGACACATCGGGGAAGAGGTCCAGCCACGGCTGCACCATGCCCAGGCCGGCGCGGAGGATGGGCACGACGACCAGCGGCTCGGCGAGGAGGCCGCCGGTGTGGGGCTCCAGCGGTGTATTCACGGCGTAACTACGGAGCGGCAGGTCGCGGGTGGCCTCGAGGGCGAGGAGCAGGCCGACCTGGTGGGCGAGGGCGCGGAAGGAGGCGGGCTCGGTCGTGCGGTCGCGCAGGCGGGTGAGGACGTGGGTGGCGAGCGGGTGGGTGAGGACGTGGAGCATGGGAAAGGCGAAAAGCGGAAAAGCTGAAAGGCGGAGACCTGAGACCTGAGACCTGAGACCTGAGACCGGAAACCTGAGGGCGGAAATTCTGTGCTCGTAGCGGGTGGGGTCAGAGCAGGTCGCGGCGGACTTTTTGCTCGAGGAGTTTTTCCATTTCTTTGCGCAGCTTTTTCTCGTCGCCGCGCAGGCCGGGCATGAGGGCGAGCCACTGGTAAACTTCTTCCCGGAGGTGCTTGGGCATGGCGGGTTCGAGGCGGGAGGCCTTGTCGAGGCCGCGCACCACGGCGGCGGCGATGTGCTCGCACATGGTCTGGGCGGTGGCGGAGCTGTGCTGGCCGGCGAGGCGGGTGACGTCGTCGTGCTTGGCGCGACGCGCGGTGGCGTAGGCTTTTTTGTAGAGTGCCAGGGCGTGCAGGGGCACGGAGACGGAGCGGGGGTAGAAACTCACCATGAGGTTCCAGGGATCGAAGCCTGCGCCCTGGTCGCCGGCGGCGCGGAAATCGCTGCGCAGGATGACGCAGGGGATGTCGGCAAACTTGGCGAACATGAACTCGACCACGGTGCCGCTATCGAGCTCGGGGCCATCGAAGTTGAAGACGGCGAGGTCGCATTCGAGCAGGCAGCGGATGTCCTTGTCGCGGATGAGCTGGGGGTGGCTGCCGCGCAGCTCGAAATCCTGGGGCAGGCGGCAGAGGTAGCGGCCGTGGGATTTTTCGTGGATGGCCTCGGCGAGGTAGGCGTT
>JALOTV010000355.1 GCA_025457685.1 Opitutaceae bacterium | reverse complement strand
GCGCCCGCCCGAGGATTTGCGGGTTTCGGCGGCGAGAACGGAGGAGCGGAGAAAATCCGGGCCGAAGAGCGCGCCCGCGCCCAAGGTGGCGAAGGCCAGCGCGCCCTGTTTCACAAAGAAGCGTCGGGTGATGCGGGGAGAGTTCATGGGGTGGGCGGGAGGGGTTTAACGGCGTTGGAATTCGGGGGAGCCGAGGAGGAGGGCGAGGACCTTGCCGACATCGGGGACGGCGGTCGCGCCGGCGACGGAGGGAGCGGCCTGGGTGAGGAGAACGCGGCGCGTTCCCTGGCTGGGTGGCGCGCCGAGGAGCGAGCGCGAGATGGCGTCCACCACGGCGTCGGGTTTGTCGGGATTGGCTGTGCCGAGCAGCGGACGCACATCGATGCGGGCGTCGGCGACCTGTCCGCTGGTGAGGGCGAGGGCGTAGTTCAGGCGCGAGACCAGCGCGCCGGCCGATACCCAGGTGGACGAGTCCTCGGGGAAACCCGTGGGCGGACCCCAGGCGTAAAGCGACTGGCCCATCTCGACGAGGTGGAGCAGGTTGGTTTTGCGCGGAAGATTGGTGAAGCGATCACCGCCCCGGCCGAGCGCGGCGTTGGCCTCGATGGCGCGAACCGGCACGCGGTTGCGCAGAAGTGATCCGGGCGCGATGAACTCGGCGTCCGAGGCCCGGAGCGAGGAGGCGAGAAACTCGAAGGGAGACTTGGTCTTGGCGCGCAGGTTTTCCGGCGCGAAGAATTCCGGCGAAAAGAAAATGGCTTCGTAGGTGGCGCGAAGGTCGCCGCCGGTGCGGAGGAAGGTGTCGGCGACACGGCGCACCAGAGCATCGGGCGGAGTGTCGTTCACGAAACGCTGGACGAGTTTGAAGGCGAGATGGCGCGCGGTGGCCGGATGGGTGGCGAGCAGGTCGAGGACTTTTTCGCCATCCTCGATGCTGCCGCCGGCGGGTATGCGCGTGCCGAGAACGTGTTTGACCTCCGTGTCGTGCATCCGGCGTCGGAAAACAAACTCGCCGGTGCCGGGCTCCACCGTCCAGCCGGTGAAGGCGCGGGCGACTTCCTGCACGTCTTTCTGCGTGTAGCCTCCGTCCACGCCGAGGGTGTGGAGTTCGAGCAATTCGCGGCCGTAGTTTTCATTCAGGCCTCGGCGGTTGGGCGAGGCGGTCATGGCCTCCTCCATGCTCATGCCGGTGGTCTCGGCGCGCAATCGGGCGGCGGCGCGTTGCTGCGCGGGGCCAAGTTCTTGTTCCTTGGAGCTGCGGGCGTTGTCGAGGTAGACCATCATCGCCGCGCTCTTGGCGGTGGCTCCGAGAAGATCGCGGAACGTGCCGAAAACATGGGGCCGGATGGTGTTCTGCTCGTAGCGGACCACGGCGATGGACACGGCCTGTTTGCGTGCGTCCACGTTGAAGTGGTTGAACCAAAAATCGACGAGCACCTCTTCAAGCTGGTGCTCCGAGTGCACGGCGCGAAGAAGCTTCGCATACTGCAACTCGCCTATGGCGGAGGGGACGAGTTGTCGCGCCTCCTGCAATTCCGGATCTCGTTCGCGACGGGCGGGCGCGGCGGGTGCGGGGGAGGCTGCGGCGGGCGTGCCTGCGGTGGCTTGGGCAGCGGAGGCTTCTGCCTGTTGCTGACGGCGAGCCTGGACGACCGCGCGTTCGGCGGCGACGAAATCGGAGGCGGGAAGCTTGAGCTTTTCCAGTTTCGCGATCTCGGCCTCCGACGCGGTGTCGGGGATAGTTTCCGGCGCGAGTTGGGCGCGCATCCATTTTTCCACGCCGGTGGAGGCGACGCGTTCGAGTTCGCCGGGGCGCGGTCCGTAGCCGAGCCGGTTGAGCGCATGCGCGGCCTTCTCCAAATCGGTCGGCGCAGTCGTTTCGGCGACGGCGCCAAAAGGGGAGGTCAAAATCAAAAGGCCAAGCAGGTAAGCCCAGGCCTGACGCGGGGGTATGCAGAAGCGGCGCATATGCCGGAAAGACGCGGACGGGGCGCGGCTGGTTACGTCGCCCGGCCGCCGCCTGCCGAGGGGCCGGGCGGCTTGCGCTTGTATCGGCAAACCAGATACATGGGGTTCTGCCGCCGTGCACGGCATGCGCGGGTCACGCGCGCTGTCCCTTGGTGCGCGACATGTAGAGTCTGCGGTAGGCGGCGGGCGAAAGCCCCTGGTGACGGGAGAACACGCGCGAAAAATAAAACGCGTCCGCGAAGCCCACGGATGCGCCCACGGACGCGATCGGTTCGTCGCCCGCCTTGAGCAGTTCGCACGCTCGGTGCAGGCGCAGGCGGGTAAGGAAGAGGAGCGGAGGCACTTGGGTCTGGCGCCGGAAGATCGTGGCAAAGTGGGATGGCGCCCATCCGGCGACGCCGGCGAGATCGCCCAGGGTGAGCGGTGCGGCCAAGTTTTCCCGCATGTGGCGGATCGCGCGCAGCACACGTGTCTCCGCTTCGCGCCTCACGCCTGGTTGCGCGCGCCGGAGCGTGCGCAGCAGCCCGACCAGCCGGGTGGCCCCGGTGGATAGGCCGATCAAGTCCGAGTCGCCGAACCCGCCTCCCACATGGCGGTATATCTCTTCGAAGCCCTCCACCACGCGATCGAGTTCCCCCAGGTGGAAGGGCGCTGTTTCGTCCGGGGCCAGCGGGTGGCATACTTCGTGGATGTGCCGTGCCTGCGCGCCGACAAAATGCACCCACAGCAGGCTCCATGGCCGGTCGTCATCGGCCCAGTAGCGATGCGGACGATTCGGGGGCAACAAGATCGCGCAGCCTGCGTCCAGCATGTGTTTCTTTTGCGCGGTCTCCACATAGCCGCAGCCTTGGAGGCAGATCATGAGGATGTGTTCGCGGCTGCCGCGCGGCCGGTCGACGTAGTGACCTGAAGCGAGGTCGAAACGTCCGAGGTGGGCGGGCATGAGTTCGCGGGCAAAGGGGAGCCGGCGGGCGCGGGCCAGAATGGGAGGCGGGAGAACGGTGAGACGCTGTCCGGGGAAACCCTCCGCCCTTCGTCCAGAAAGTGTCTGCGTGACCATGGGCGACTGTTTAAAGATTACCGAAAGATCGTCCATGTGAAACGTCGATACATCCATGGAGCGACCCGATGAATGAACGTATGATCGGGCAAATCCTTCCAACCATGGCCA
>JALOTV010000354.1 GCA_025457685.1 Opitutaceae bacterium | reverse complement strand
AGTCACGCGCAGACGCGCCCCCTCGGCCGCGAAGCCCGAATCGCACCGGGCTTCGTAGCGACGTCCATCGACCAGCACGATGCCAGTCGGGCTGAGCGCAGTCGCCGCCGTGGCGTCGCGCCCCACCACCGCATCGGCCTGCGCGGCCACCGGCGGCTGGCTGGTGCCATCGATCGCCTTGCTGAGGAACATCCGCTTGCCGATGCGGGTGCGGGGCATGACCCGGAATTCAAACCACATCATCAATCCCACGCCCGCCAAGGCCACCGCCAGGGCTTGGACGCCACCGGACATGCCTTCGCTGAAAAACGCCAGCCCCACGCCGGCGAGCAAAAGCAAGCCCCCCAGGATGCCGAGGATCGCCCCGGGCACCAACACTTCAAAGCCAAGCAAAACCAGCCCGGCTGCCAGCAAAGAGATTACTTGAACCGCCTGCCCGCGCTCCAGCGCGCCGGACGCCGCCCGGGCTTCGTGGCGACGGCCTGCGATTTCCACCTCACCCATCGGGCGCATCACCGAGACCGTTTGTCCGCTGGCTCCGAGCAAACCGTCGCCGCCTTCCGGCGCCGTCGATTCATGGGCGAGATCGCCCCCCATGCCCGACGCGGGCGCGGCGGCATCACCCGCTATCGCCGCGCTCAGCACCATTTTATCCCAGAACCAGCCCCGCGGCAGGAAGCGCCCCAACGCCAGTGCGCCGACCACCGCCACCCCGATGGCGATCACCACGTTCAGCAAAGGGCGGAACAGGGTCTCCGCGTCGAAGGCCGGCATCTCGCCCGGCCAGACATCGACCATCGACCACACCAGCGACCCCAGCATCAGCGCCGCCCCTGTCACGCCGGCCACCAAGGTCCCCGGCACGAGAAAAATCTCCACGCCGACGAGCAACAGCCCTGCAACAAATACCAGGGCCGCCTCGTGCCCGGACAAGCCCGCCGTGTAGTGCCCGAAAAACACCACCGCGAGCAACAGCCCGCCCGTGATGCCAAACACCCCGAAGCCCGGGGTCTTGAATTCCACGAACACGCATAAGAGGCCCAGCCCCATCAACACCGGCGACAGGCCCGAAAGCCACGAGGCCAGCTCCTCCGACCAGGTCACTTCGAGTTTGGTCAGCGCGTATCCATCTTTTCCATACTTGGATTCCAGCAGCGCTTCGAGGCTGTCGTGCGTGCCGGCCGATAGCAGGGGCACCGCCGGGTCGCCGTAGGTCTTGGCCGCCTCCTCCGAGGTCAGCGAAAGCAGCTCTCCCTTCGGCTTGATGACCTCCTCGCCGATCTTGAACTCGTAGTCGGCGTCCATCATCGCGCGAATCACCTCAGCACGGTAGCGCTTGCCCGTGCTGAACGAGCGCACCTTGGCGTTGAGGTAGCTGTTGATCTTCTGGGTCATCGTCTCGGGGATCTCCGCGCCGCCGCCGCTTACCGCCGCCGCCGCGCCGATCACCGCACCCGGGGCGAAATGGATCTCGTCCGTCACCGACGAAATGATCGCACCGGCTGAAATCGCCTCCTTGTTCACATAGACCAGCGTCTCGCCGGAAAACTTGTCCAAGGCCTCCATGATTTCGAGCGTCACGCCGAGTTCGCCACCCGGCGTTTCCATGTCGATCACCACCGCGCCCGCCCCCGCCTCCTCCGCCTGTTTCAAGCCGCGCCGCAGCACGTAGAGGACGGGTTTGCCTATCGCGTCGCGCACCGGAATCACCGTGACCGCCACCTTGCCGTCGGGCCCGGTTTTCGGCGCGGCCTTCATCGGCGCCGCAGGCTCCGGCTGCGCAGACGTCTTTTCGACCGCTTCAGCCGGAGCGACGGTCTCCGCCGCCACCGGTTCGGCGGCGACCTCGTCTCGCGCCATGGACTCCGCGCTCGACGCTTCCTCGGCCCGCGCGGACACCCCGAACATCGCCGCCATCGCCACCGCAAAAATCCATAAACGAAGCTTGTGCATGATTTGCGGTCATAGAATCCAGCCCGTGCTCCACCCGCAAGCGCCACCGCTCGCCTCGCCGACGAAAAACCCTTTGCCCCCAACCTTCGCGCGCCTCATCCCCTTCCCCTTTTCGCATGCTCGATACCGTTCCCTACCTTGGCGAGACCCTCCACCGCTGGCGCATCGGCCCGTCCACTTTCCTCGCGTGTCCCACGCGCGGCGCCCGGTTGATGAACTGGAACCTCGCCCACGCCGACGGCTCCGTGCGCGATGTCATCCACTGGCCCGAACTTGCCTCGCTCGACGGTTTTGCCTCCGTGCGTGGCGGCAACCCCGTGCTGTTTCCCTTCAACGCCCGCACCTTCGACCAGGGCGACATCCACCACTGGCGCGACGCGGAGGGCGTGCGCCGCCCCATGCCCATGCACGGCATCGCCCGCCAGGGTCGTTTCGAGCTGATTCGCGCCGACGCCACCGGCTTCGCCGCTACCCTCCGGCCCGACGACGCCGCGCGCGAAGCGTATCCCTTCGCCTACGAATTCACCGTCGTTTACCGCTTCGCCGCCACCTCGCTCACCTGCGAGTTTATCCTGCAAAATCACGATACCCGTCCCATCCCGTGGAGCGCGGGCCACCATTTTTATTTCACCGCCCCGTGGGAAACCGGCCGCACGCGCGCCGACTATCTGCTCGAGGTGCCCGCCGCCCGACGCATGCGTCAGGACGCCAAGGGCCAACTCGTCCCGGGCCCCACGCTGCCGGCCATCGACTCGCTCGCGAATCCCGCGTGGATCGATACCTTTCACCTCGGGCTTAGTTCGCCGACCGTCACCCTGTCTCCCGCCGCCGGCACCCGCTCGGGCGCCATCCGCGTGAGCCATGGCCTGGACAAAAAATCCCCGCCCCCGCCCGAAGCCACTTTCGTCACCTGGTCCGGCGCGCCCGACGCTCCCTATTTCTGCATCGAGCCCTGGATGGGCCCGCCCAACTCCCCCGAACACCGCGTAGGCCTGCACCATGTAGCCCCCGGCAAGAGCCAAAGCTTCGTCGTCGAGGTCGCGCTCGCATCCTAAGCCATCCGCGCTTTGATGGTCGCTCCGCCCATGTTTTCCGCCATCGCCTCTCTCGCCACCTTTTCGCCCGTAGCGCCGGCGCTGGCCGTGTTTGAGGGTATCGGCGCGATGGAGATGCTGCTCGTCGCGGTGGTGGGACTGCTGCTCTTCGGCGGCAAAGGCCTGCCCGACATGGCCCGCACCGTGGGCAAAATGGTCCGCGAGTTCAAAAAAGCCACCCAAGGCGTGGAGGACGAGGTCCGTCGCGTCATGCACGAGGAACCCGCCCCGCCGCCCCGCCCGCGCCCTCGCCCCGCTCCCGCTCAGGCCCTTCCGCCGCCTCCGATCGCGCCCGCCCCCGCATCGACACCGGACGCCCCGTCGCCCTCGACCGACGCGCCCCCTTCGCCGCCCCGGAGCGAACCCTGATTCACCCAAGACACGCCTTCCCGATGAACACCGCCTTGACCTACGGCGCCCTGCTCGGCGCCCTCCAGTTTGTCGCCACGCCCTCCAGTTTGTCGCCACGCTCATCATCTACGCCTGCGGCCTGCACGGCGCGCCCGAGATGCTGGAGGGCGGCCACCGGTTTGAAAACATCGCCGCTTTCGTGGTCATGATGGCCTGCCTCTCCTTTGGCCTCCGCCGCGTGCGCCGCGAACGACACGCCGCAGGCGACGCGTTCACCTTCGGACTCGCGTTCAAACACGCCGCCGTCATCGCCGCGCTCGGCGGACTGGTCAACGCCCTCGGCCAATACCTCTACATCGCCGTCATCCACCCCGCCTACGCCGACCACTTCCGCGCCGCCCTGATCGCCGGCTCCAAACTCACCCCGGAGCAGGCCGCCGCGTCCCAGGCGCAGCTCGACTTCATCGTCTCGCCGCTTTTCCGCGCCATCAACCAGGGCGGCACCACCCTGCTTTTCACCCTCTTCGTCGGCATCGCCTACGCGCTCCTCTTCCGCGATCGACCGGCCGCCGTCGGCGCCGCCTCGCCGCGCGCCTGATCGTCGGCGGGATAAAAGTCCAAGCGCGCCGCCCTCGCGGCGACGACGGGTTGCGCGCCGCGGCGAAACGCGCACCGTGAGCGGTCCATGTTTGCCGATTCGTCCGCGCCCGCCCGCCCTCGCTCCGAGCGCACCATTCTGCTCACCCTCGCGGCCATCCAGTTCACCCATGTCCTGGATTTCATGATCATGATGCCGCTGGGCGCGGAGCTCATGGAAGTGTTTGCGCTCACCCCGGGGCAATTCAGCCAACTCGTCGCCGCCTACGGCGGAGCCGCCGCCCTCGCCGGCCTGAGCGGCGGCCTCTTTATCGATCGCATGGAGCGACGCCGGGCCCTGGTGCTGTTCTATGCGGGCTTTATTCTCGCCACCCTCGCCTGCGCGTTCGCGCCCACCCACCCCACCCTGCTCGCCGCCCGCTTCCTCGCCGGCGTGTTTGGCGGCCTCGCCGGCTCGCTCGTCGTCGCCTGCGTGGGCGATGTCGTCCCGCCCGAACGACGAGGCCGCGGCATGGCCTTCGTGATGTCCGCCTTCCCGCTCGCCTCCATCGCCGGCGTGCCCCTCGGCATCCTGCTCGCCAACCGTTTCGAGTGGCATGCGCCCTTTTTTCTCATCGTCGCCCTCGCCCTGCCCACCCTCGCGCTGGCCCTCCAGCTCCTACCCCGCCGCCCCGCAGATCCCGCCGCCATCGCCGCCCACCCTTTTCAACAACTCCGCACCCTCCTCTCCGAGCCTATCCACTGGCGCGGGTTTGCCGTGACCGCGTCGCTCGTCGGCGCGAGCGGCGCCATCATCCCGTTCATGGCCCCGAGCCTGGTCGCCAACGTCGGCCTCGCGGAAAACCAGCTCCCGTGGGTCTATTTTTTCGGCGGTCTCGCCACCTTCGCCAGCACCCCGCTGATCGGCTGGCTGACCGATCGCCACGACAAGCTGCACGTGCTCGCCGCCATCAC
>JALOTV010000353.1 GCA_025457685.1 Opitutaceae bacterium | reverse complement strand
GGTGGCGGGTTTTGACAACGACGCCGAGGCGGTGCGGGTGAGCGAGGAAAACGCCGCGCTCAACGACCTCGCCGGCGTGGTGCGCTTCGCGACGGCGGACCTCGTCACCGGGTTGCCGGCGGGCACGCAGGCCGAGGTGGTGTTGGCCAACATCCAGGCCGACGTGCTGATGCGTTTCGTGTCCGAGCTGGTCGGCGCGGTGGCGCCGGGCGGTCTGCTCGTGCTCAGCGGCATCCTTGCGCATGAAAACGAAAAAGTGCGCGCGGCCTTCGCTCCGGCCACGGCGGGTTGGACGGTGGAGCACCGTGTGATGGGCGAGTGGAGCGACGTCGCACTGAGCCGGCCTTGAGCTGATCGGCGGCGACGAATAATTTGCGAACCCGGAGGCGCGGCGCTTGTCTCCGGTTTACGCATGAAACTCCTCCGCTCCCTGCTCGCTCCCTTCACCGCCGGCGCGCTTGCGCTCGCGTTTGTCGCCTCCTCGCCCCTTCGCGCGCAGGCCCTGCCCGTGGTCGGTCCGGCTCCGGCCTGGGCGACCACCGACCTCGATGGCAAGGCCATCGGCCTCGAGGCGCTCAAGGGCAAGGTCGTGGTGGTGGACTTCTGGGCGACCTGGTGCCCGCCCTGCGTGCATGAGATCCCCGGCTACGTGAAGTTGCAGGAAAAGTATGCCGACAAGGGGCTCGTGATCGTCGGCCTCTCGCTTGATCGCAACAAGGCCGCCGTGCCGCCCTTCGCCAAGAAATACGGCATCAACTACCCGCTCGCCATCGTCGGCTCGGAAATGACCGATCTCTTCGGCGGGGTGGAGGGCATCCCGACCACCTTCCTCATCGATCGCGAAGGCAACATCCGCCACAAGAAGGTCGGCGCGATGGAGGCCGAGGACTACGAAAAGCTGCTCGTCCCGTTGCTCTAAAATCGGGCCTGACTTTGGGTGCCGCATGTCGAATGCGGCACCTTTTTTTATGCCCACGCGCGCGGCCGGACTGGCGCGGCTGGAGGCGTTTTTGCCCCGCGCGGGCCGGGACTACGCGGAGATGCGCAATCACGTGGCGCCGCCGGCGCACGCCAATGTCTCGCGCCTCTCGCCCTGGGTGCGCGCGAGACTGGTGACCGAGGCGGAGGTGGCGGGCGCGGCGCGGGCGCGGCACGGGTTTCGCGAAGCGGAGAAGTTTATCCAGGAGGTGTATTGGCGCACCTACTGGAAGGGCTGGCTGGAGCAGCGACCCGAGGCATGGACGCGCTATCTCGAGGCGGTGCCGCGCCTGCGCGACGGGCTGCGCGGCGAGCGGCGCAGCGCGCACGAGGCGGCGCGGGCGGGGCGCACGGGCATCGCGGGCTTCGACGACTGGGCGCGCGAGCTGGTCGAGACCGGCTGGATGCACAACCACGCGCGGATGTGGTTCGCCTCGATCTGGATTTTTACCCTGCGCCTGCCCTGGGAGTTGGGCGCGGCGTTTTTCATGGAGCACCTGCTCGATGGCGATCCGGCGAGCAACACCCTCTCGTGGCGCTGGGTGGCGGGCTTGCAGACGGCGGGCAAAACCTATCTCGCCCGCGCGGACAACATCGCCCGCTACACCGGCGGCGAACACGCGCCTTCCGAGCGGCAACTCGCGGCGGAGGCCTTCGTGATCACGGAGGAGCCGCTGCGGCGGGTGGCGCTGGCGGAGCGGCCGGTGGCGAGTCCCGACACGCTGGCCGCGCTCGCGCGCGGAGGCCGGCTGGGCTGGTGGCTGCACGCGGAGGATTTGGCGGTCGAGACGGGGGATCTGGCGGCGGGCGGTGGCGTGGGAGCGGGCGTGGTGGCGGCGGGTTTCGCCGGCTGGCCGGCTGGGCTCGCGGCGCGGGCGGGCTGGGCCGCGCCGGTGGCGGCGTGGCAGCGCGCGGCGCTGGGCGATGGCGCGGCGCGGGCGGAAGGCTTTTTCGGGTGCGGCTTTGAGCGGGGGGAGCACGCCGACCTCGCGGCGGCGTTGGCCGACTGGGCGCGGCGGGAAAAACTGGCGCGGGTGGCGGCCTACGAGCCGCCCGTCGGTCCCTGGCGCGATGAGGCTCGGGCGGTGGAGACGGCGCTGGCGGCGGCTGGCGTAGGGATGGTCTGGATACGTCGGAGCTGGGACGCGGAGCTGTGGCCGAGGGCGGCGCGCGGGTATTTCCCGTTTTGGGCGGAGGTGAAGGCGAGCGAGGGCGCGCCGGGTTGACGCGGCACCCGGGCGGCGTTGCGCTGTCCCACCCCGCCGGCCTCCCTTCCAATTTTCCCCCACTTTCATGGATATTCTGCAAATTCTCACCTCCAGCGCGTGGTCCGTGCTGATGATCGCGGTGTTTTTCGGCGGCTCGATTTTTCTGCACGAGCTCGGTCACTTCTGGGTGGCGAAGAAGCGCGGCGTTAAGGTGGAGCGTTTCTCGATCGGTTTTGGCCCGGCGATTTTCAAGTGGGTGGGCAAGGACGGCGTCGAGTATCGCCTTTCCTGGCTGCCCCTCGGCGGCTACGTGGCCCTGCCCCAGCTCGCCGACATGCGCGGGCTGGAGGGCGAGCCCTCGGCGGAGACGCAGGCGCTGCCCTCGCCCAACTACACCACGCGCATGCTGGTGTTTGGCGCGGGCGCGTTCATGAACGTGGTCTTTGCCTTCGCGCTCGCCACCATCCTCTGGAAGGTCGGCATGCCGGCCAACGCCGACACCCAGCGCGCCAAAATCGGCCATGTGGCGGCGACGCTCACCCTGCCCGACGGACGAGAGGTGCCCAGCCCGGCGGCGGAGGCGGGGCTGCGTCCCGGCGACACCATCGCTGCCATCGACGGCAATCGCGTGACGACCTGGGACGAGATGCGCCAGATGCTTTTCACCGGCGCGGGCCGCGCCTCGGACGGGCGTCCGTTGGCTGAACTCACCGTGTTGCGTGGCGAGGAGACGATCACCCTCACGGCCCTGCCCGTGTTGGCTGGAGACGAGCGCATGCGCATGCTCGGCGTGTCGCCTCGTGCGCAGCCTCGACGGCGTGGCCGTGACCAGCATCGCCACCTACGTCACCGCGCTCGAAGCGGACCCGAAAAAACCCTCCGCGCTCGTGGTCGAGCGCGCGGGCGAAACGGTGGCCTTGACCGTGCCTCCGCGCGCCGACGCCAAGACGGCGGCGGACCTCGGGGTGGGGTTTGATCCCGAGATTATCCTCATCCACCCGAGCCCGTGGAAACAGATTTCGGATACGGCTCGCATGACTTTCCGGACTTTCTGGAGCCTCCTGCACCACGACTCCGACGTGGGCATCTCCAAACTCAGCGGACCGGTGGGCATCGCGCGGGTGTTTCACATCACCGCGCAGGCCGATATCCGGCTCGTCCTGTGGTTCACGATTTTGGTCAACGTGAACCTCGCCATTTTCAACCTCCTGCCCCTGCCCGTGCTGGACGGCGGCCACATGCTTTTCGCCACCATCGGGCGGCTGCGCGGCAAGCCCCTGCCGGCCGGGTTTATCCAGACCGCGCAGAGCGCCTTCGTGGTGATGCTGCTCTGCATGATGGTGTATGTGACCTTCTTCGACGTGCGCCGCATCGCCCGTGACGTGGCTCCGGCCAAGGCCGAGAGCGAAGCCCCCGCCGCCCCTGAGCCGGCGTTTTCCGAATCCGCCACGCCCGCGCCAAACCCCGCGCCCTGATCGCCAAGAGGCGCGTGCGCTTTGGTTTTGCGCCGTGGCTGGCCGGGCGGCGACGCTGTGGCCATGCAACTCGATCTCTCGGCGCTCTCGGCGCGCGATGCCTACGGGTGGTTGTCCGGTCTGATCACGCCCCGGCCCATCGCATGGGTGTCCACCCTCGATGCGGAGGGGCGCAGCAACCTGGCGCCTTTCTCGTTTTTCAACGGCGTGACCTCCGCGCCGCCGACCCTGCTGTTTATCCCGGTCAACCTGCGCGACGGGGCGAAGAAGGACACGGTGCTAAATCTCGAGGCCGTGCCCGAGTGCGTGGTCCACATCGTGCCGCATGCGCTGGCGGCGCAGATGAACGCCTGCGCGGCGCGGCTGCCGCGTGGCGAGAGCGAGTTTGCCGCCTTTGGCATCGAGGCCGCGCCGAGCGTGAAGGTGCGCCCGCCCCGGGTGGCGGCGGCGCCGGCGGCCTTCGAGTGCCGGGTGCGCCAGATCGTGCCGGTGGGGGAGGGGCCGATGGCGGCGCATGTCGTGATCTGCGACATCCTCTGGCTGCACGTGCGCGACGAGGTGCTCGGGCCCGACGGGGCGGTGGACGCGGCTCGGCTGGACACGGTGGGGCGGCTGGGGGGAGAGGACTACGCCACGACGCGGGATCGCTTTACCCTGGAACGACCTGACCGGCGGCGCTGAGGCGGTATGGCGCGGCGCGATAGGCCGGCGGGCGGGAAATTTGAGTTTGCCAGTGGCGCGCGGCGCTCGGCACGCTGCCCGTTCACGTTCGTTGTTTCCTAGCCCATTTAACCAAACACACAGCCATGTCCGAAGATCTTGTAGGTAATGTCCTGGTCGGCCAGTCCGGCGGCCCCACCGCCGTCATCAATGCGTCCCTCGCGGGCGTCATCTCCGAGGCGCTCAACCACCCCGACATCGAAGAGATCTATGGCTGCCTCAACGGTGTCCTCGGCATCCTCCAGGAAGACCTGATCGACCTCGCGGCCGAGAGCCAGCAGACCATCCGCGGCCTCAAGTTCACCCCCGGCGCCGCGCTCGGCACCTGCCGCTACAAGCTCAAGAAGCAGGCCGACTTCGACCGCGTGCTCGAGGTCTTCAAGGCCCACAACATCCGCTACTTCTTCTACGCCGGCGGCAACGACTCGCAGGACACCGCCGACAAGATCTCCAAGCTCGCGCAAGCCCAAGGCTACGCCCTCCGCGTGATCGGCATCCCGAAGACGATCGACAACGATCTGCCCATCACCGACCACACCCCCGGCTACGGCTCGGTCATCAAGTATATCTCCACCACCATTCGCGAGATCGCCTGCGACAACGCCGCGATGGGCCAGCACGACCTCGTGCAAATCGTCGAGGTCATGGGCCGCAACGCCGGCTGGATCGCCGCCGGCGCCGCCCTCGCCAAGCGCCGCGACCACCCGCACGACGCCCCGCACCTGATCTACCTCCCCGAGGTCGCCTTTAGCCCCGAGAAGTTCATCGCCGACGTGCAACGCGTCCTCAAGCGCGAGAAGTTCTGCCTCATCGTGGTGGGCGAGGGCCTCGTGGACGCCGATGGCAACTATATCGCCGCCGACGACAAGACCGACGCCTTTGGCCACGCCCAGCTCGGCGGCGCCGCCGATTACCTCCAAGGTCTGGTCGAGGCCAACCTGCCCGGCATCAAGGCCCGCTCGGTCAA
>JALOTV010000071.1 GCA_025457685.1 Opitutaceae bacterium | reverse complement strand
CGGCAACAACCCCGTGCGCGAGGCCATGCACGCCGCCTTCCTCTACCACGCCATCCGCGCCGGCATGGACATGGGCATCGTCAACCCCGCCATGCTCGAAGTTTACGAAGAGGTTGAAAAAGACCTCCTCGTCCTCGTCGAAGACGTCCTCCTAAACCGCCGCCCCGACGCCACCGAGCGCCTCGTCGAGCACGGCGAGAAACTCAAAGCCTCCGGCTCCGCCACCGACCAGAAGGCCAACATCGCCGTCCTCGAGGCCTGGCGCTCCGGCACCGTCGAGGAGCGCCTCTCCCACGCCCTCGTCAAAGGCATCGACGCCTGGATCGACGCCGACACCGAGGAGGCGCGCCAAAAATACGGCAAGCCGCTCAACATCATCGAGGGCCCGCTCATGGACGGCATGCGCGTCGTCGGCGACCTCTTCGGCGCCGGCAAGATGTTCCTCCCGCAGGTCGTGAAATCCGCCCGCGTGATGAAGAAGGCCGTCGCCTACCTCCAGCCCTTCATGGAGGCCGAGAAAGCCGCCCTCATCGCCTCCGGCGGCACCGCCCAGGCCCAGGGCAAGATCATCATGGCCACCGTCAAAGGCGACGTGCACGACATCGGCAAAAACATCGTCGGCGTCGTCCTCGCCTGCAACAACTACGAGGTCATCGACCTCGGCGTCATGGTGCCGTGCGAGAAGATCCTCGCCGCCGCCAAGGAGAAGGGCGCCGACATCATCGGCCTCTCCGGCCTCATCACCCCGTCCCTCGACGAGATGGTCCACGTCGCGAAGGAGATGGAGCGCCAAGGTTTCAAAATTCCCCTCCTCATCGGCGGCGCCACCACCTCCGCCGCGCACACCGCGGTAAAGATCGCCCAGCACTACTCCGAGCCCGTCATCCACGTGCTCGACGCCTCGCGCGTCATCGGCGTCGTCTCCCAGCTCCTCAATCCCGACAGCAAACCCGCCTACGTCGCCGAGCTCCGCGCCAAACAGGAAAAATCCCGCGCAGACTTCGCCGGCCGCCGCCCCGCCCGCCCCCTCCTCTCCCTCGCCGACGCCCGTGCCCGCGCTCCGAAGTGGGACTGGACCACCGTGGATATCCCTCGCCCCGAATTCCTCGGCACCCGCGCCTTCCGCGACGTATCCGTTAAAACACTACTCGACGGCGAGTTCATCGACTGGGCCCCCTTCTTCAGCGCCTGGGAGCTCCACGGCCGCTACCCCGACATCCTCACCGACGAGATCGTCGGCGCCGAGGCCACCAAGCTCTTCGCCGACGCGAAGCAGATGTTCGCCCGCATCATCGCCGAAAACCGCTTCCAGCCCCAGGCCACGCTCACCTTCTGGCCCGCCAACTCGGTCGGCGACTCCGTGGAGATCTACGCCGACGAGTCGCGCAGCCGCGTGCTCCACACCTTCCACTTCCTGCGCCAGCAACTCGACCACGACGGCGGCAAGCCCTGCCTCAGCCTCGCCGACTACCTCGCCCCGCGCGACAGCGGCCGCATCGACTACCTCGGCCAGTTCGCCGTCACCGCCGGCCCCGGCGTGGAAAAATTCGCCGCCGAGTTCAAAGCCGCCAACGACGACTACCACGCCATCCTCGTGCAATCGCTCGGCGACCGCATCGCCGAGGCCATGGCCGAGTATTTCCACAAGCAGGCCCGCGACCTCTGCGGCTACGGCCGCGAGGAAAAACTCACCCCGCAGGACATCATCCGCGAGCGCTACCGCGGCATCCGCCCCGCGCCCGGCTATCCCGCCTGCCCCGACCACCGCCACAAGCCCCAGATCTGGAACCTCGTGCCCGTGGAAAAAGAGATCGGCATCACGCTCACCGAAAGCTGCGCGATGTATCCCGCGTCGTCCGTCAGCGGCTTCATCTGCAACCACCCCGACTCAAAATATTTCGCCGTAGGAAAGATCGGGAAGGACCAGATCGAAGACTACGCCACCCGCAGCGGCCAGCCCGTCTCCGAGTGCGAGAAATGGTTGGGCTCCTACTTGGATTACGTTCCGGCGTAATCTCGTTTAGCGTTACGCGAGCACTTCGCAGCCGGCAGCCACCAAAAAATCAAAGGTCTCGTCCGCACCCGCCAACTGCTGATGCACGCATATCAGCAATCCTTCTCTTCCGCGGGTGAGCAGGACACGGTATGCGTTTCGCCTGAGCTGCATCGGGTCTTTCACGCCACCACGCTGATACTTCTTCGATCGGCTGAGGTCCCACTTTCCCTGCTGACGAAGAAAGTCGCCGCCCCAGACAAGCAATGTGTGGTCCAGCTCGAGGCCTTGCGCGGCAAATTCAGTGACTGGGTCCATGAGCCGACGACACGAATTCACAGATGCTTGAGGGTCCGCATACCACGGACCGGTGCGGATGAATGCAGGCTCTTCAATTCCAAGGTCCTCGAGGTCCCGATCTCGACTTGAGATCATTAGGCCGAAACGCGCATCGGGGAGCTTGTCATACTTTTCCCAGAGGAAGGTCTTGGCCTTATCGAGATCACGGGTAATACGGATTTGATAGCCCTGCGCGCGCAGTTCCCCAGCCAACAGCGCCAGTGACTGAGCATCTGTAGACAAAGAATCTTCCACGAGTTTCGCCGCCCACTCGCTCAAACCGGAGGCAAAATTAAAGCGCACAGATTTCGCAAGGTGGAGATCATCTGTCGCCGCGTATGAAATGCCGCGCGACGAGAAGAGCGCGCCATAGCGGGCAGGTCCCACGACCTCCCAGCCCGGACCACTCCTCTCGATAGCCTCTGCCCATAAGTTCATGCCGCCTTCTTCTCCTGTATGTATCTCCTGACCTTCGCCAATGAGCCCCATGACGACACTCCAGTCGGGAATACGTGAAGCGAAACGAACAAACGCCTCGGGCTCCGAAACTGCCTTGGCATCCTTATGCTTGGCTTGAACACGGGCTGCGTCCCAAGCGCGCTGCGCTTCATCGAAGATCAACACGTGGTGAGGCGGCACCGGCGAACGTGGCTTCGAGTATTTGGCCACGAAGTCCTTAACGCCGCGCACAAACACACGTCCCTCGCCTCCTGCTTTTCGTAACTCGTATTGAAGGACCTCCACCAACGGCTTGTTGCCGGATAGGAACACGGCTGGTGCCGTCGGTTTTTCGCCATTGGCGAGTGGAACCGCCAAGTCATCAAGAAAGGCCTCATGTGCGATTTTGAGACCTACGAAGGTTTTTCCCGCACCCGGCACACCGCTGAGCAAAATCAGCTTTCTCCCCTTTTTTTCGCAAGCGCTATGGATTTCCGAGGTAACGCGGCTCACCGCGGCGGTGGTAATGTCATCGATCCGCTTGATATGCGGCAGTTCGTGCTCGCTGAAAAAGCGCCGTGCGGCCTGAACCAAGGAAACCGACGGCTGGCAAAGCGTGGGCTCGATGAACTTCGCCACGGGAATCGGCTTTCGTTTTCCCGGCTGGTCGAAACGACGAATGACGTTGAGCAGGTTCTCAACATTGGTCCGCGTGTGAAACTCGGCTTCAATCTCGTCGCCCTTTTGCCCATAGGAAACCAGCAGCGTGTGCACGCGCACCTGATCCTCGCCGCAAAGCGAATGATACCAATAAAGCCGCCGCGCGTAGTCCGCGGCCTGCTCCACGTAGCTCGGCTGCCAGTTACCATCTCCCTTTAGTTCGAGCACCAAGACCGCACCGGAAACCAACAGCACGGCATCCACGCGATGCGGTCCGTCCGGCATCTTGTATTCAAGCAGGGCACCGTATTCCACCGCGGTGGCGTCGAACTGACTCGCCGCTCCGCAGGCCTCCTGAAGCGGTGGAACCGAACTCTTCCACGCACGGATCTGCTCTGGCGTCGCATCCTGCACAAACGCCGTGAGTGCGTTCACCACGTCCTCTAAGCGGGCCGCCTTAAACACTGGAAACGCGCTCGCCCAGCCGCAGGTCTCGTTCGCCAAGTTCTTCGCCGCAGATGACATGGTCGCAAGTCATAGCAACTTACAGGGGACGAAAAGAAAAAGGCTTCCGCAGACCGAAATACCTGGCCAGGTGGATTAGCCCAACATGGGCACGCTCCAAACCCTCAAACTCGACTCTAACGACATCGGGCAAATTATCGACGGGCTCAGGTGGCGGGCGGATAGCTGGCGCGAAACCGCTGATTACCTCGAATCCGGTCATGCCAGCCGTAACGACTTCGCCGCTGAAGAATGTAGCGATGCGGAGGAAGCTAGATCGATCGCCAGTCACTACGAACGAATCATTCGCGAAGTCGCAACACAGCTTCACCCTCCGGTAGGACGTCGACTCAAGCGTAAGCAGCCAAAGTCCAAGCCTGATTGCGGATACTGTATTTTCATCAACACCCTCTTCCAAGGCACGACCATATCCGTGCACGACGGGAACGATCTTCCGGTCATCTTTTCCTCCGAGCGAGAAGCACAACTAGAGATCGTGGATTTTCACATGACTCGAATTCAAGAGTTCATCGACGGCGAACGAGACTACGATGATGCCCTCGAAATAGAGGAATACGTCATGCCAGTCACCGTTCTACCTGATGGCGTGGTCGTCGATGAGTGTGGCCGCCAATACAGGAAGAAGTCCTGACCGACTCCCTCACCCAGCCCCAACGCTCCGCGCTCATGGCCAAGGTGAAGGGCTCGGGCAACGCCTCCACCGAACTGCGGCTCGTCGCCGTCTTTCGCGCGCTCGGCATAACCGGTTGGCGGCGCAAGGCCGCCGTCCTCGGCAAACCCGACTTCGTTTTCCCCAAGCGCAAACTCGCCGTCTTCGTGGACGGCTGCTTTTGGCACGGCTGCCCTACACACGCCACCCAGCCCAAGACCAACGCGAAGTTCTGGCGCGAAAAGATCGCCCGCAACCAAGCCCGCGACCGCCTCGTCACCCGCCAGCTCCGCGCCCTCGGCTGGCGCGTGTTGCGACTGTGGGAACACGAACTCACCCGCAAATATGAGCGACGCATCCTCGCCCGCCTGCGTCGCGCTGGGCTCGTTTCGGCAAAACCATATTGACTGGTTTAACCATACGTCCGTATGGTTAAACCATACAATGAGCTTACTAGCCCTCCTCTTTCCCCAAGTGCGCGCCGAGGTTCTACGGCTGCTCTTCACGGACGAGTCGCGCGAACTCCACCTGCGCGAGCTCGTCCGCAAAAGCGGTCTCACTCTGGGCACCCTTCAAACCGAGATCGAAAAGCTCCTCGCCGCCGGCCTGATTCTCGACCGGCGCGACGGAAACCGCCGCTACTTCCGCGCCAACGCCGCGCATCCCCTTTTCGGCGATTTGCGCGGACTCGTCCTCAAAACCTCGGGACTGCGCGAGGTGCTTTCCGAAGCCTTGAGCGGACTCGATTCCATCCACGTCGCCCTGGTCTTCGGCTCCGTGGCGGCCGGCACCGCCAAGGCCGACAGCGACGTGGATTTGCTGGTCATCGGCGACCTCGGCCTCCGCGCCCTCGCCCCGCGCCTGCGCCCCGTCGCGGAACAACTCGCCCGCGAGATCAACCCGGTCGTCATGAGTCCCGCGGATTTCGCGCGCGAACGATCCACCAAACCGCTGCTCCTCGACCTGCTCGCCAAACCAAAACTCTTCATTAAGGGAAACGAACGTGAGCTTGAACGACTGGCATAAAGCCGGATGGCTGCGCCCCCACCAAACCTCCAAGCGGCAGATCACGGATCTGTTCGCGATCGTGGATCGTGATCTCGAAGACGCCGCGCGAGGTCTCTCGCCCGACTGGCAGTTCGGCATCGCCTACAACGCCGTGCTCAAACTCTGCACCGTTCTCGTTTACGCCGAGGGCTGGCGTCCGGAGAAGAACCTCGCCCACTACCGCACGCTACAGGCGTTGCCGTTGATTCTCGGCGAATCGCGTCGCGACGACGCCGACTACCTCGACGCCTGCCGCTCCAAACGAAACACCGCCGAATACGATTCCCCCGGCCAAGTGACGGTTGCGGAAGCCAAGGAACTCGCCGCCTTCGCCCGAGAACTGCGCACGGATGTCATCGTATGGCTGGAGAAACACCACCCCGGCATCTCGCCTTGGAAATAGCCGCCTCCACCGAACTGCGGCTCGTCGCCGTCTTTCGCGCGCTCGGCATCACCTGCTGGCGACGCAAGGCTGCCGTCCTCGGCAAACCCGACTTCGTTTTCCCCAAGCGCAAACTCGCCGTCTTCGTGGACGGCTGCTTTTGGCACGGCTGCCCGCTCCACGCCACCCAGCCCAAGCAGAACGCGCAGTTCTGGAGGGAAAACGGAGTGCGGCAGCACGTAGATGGTCGTGCCGGAGGCACGGCCCTGTAGCGCAGCGCAAGGGCGAGTGGAGCCGGGTGCCCTTCGGGCGGACACGCTCGCAAATCGCCGCCAACCAAGCCCGCGACCGCCTCGTCACCCGCCAGCTCCGCGCCAGCGGCTGGCGCGTCGTCCGCATCTGGGAACATGCCTTAACGAAGCGATACCACGCTCGTTTGCTGGCGAGGCTTAGGCGGCTCGGTCTTCTGCATGGCCATCGCTCGAACGGCGGCTAGCCTTTCGCTACGTCCCGCCCTTCTTCACCCAAGCCCGCTCATGAAATTCCACCGCCCGCTGTTCGCCGCCGCCCTCGCGCTCGTCTTGTCTGTCGCCACCGCCTTCGCCGCCGAGCCCTACAAGGTGGGCGACGCCTTCGACGCCTTCACCACCAAGGACCAGCACGAGAAGGACTACACCTTCGCCCCCGGCCCGCGCCTCGTCATCGTCAGTTTCGAGATGTCCGCCGGCAAGGATGCCAATGCCTTCTTCGCCGAGAAGGGCGCCACCTTCCTCGACGAGCAACAAGCCGTCTTCATCGCCAACATCTATGGCATGCCCGCGATCGGGCGCTTCTTCGCCATGCCAAAGATGAAGCGCTACCCGCACCGCATCCTCCTCGCCGACGCGGAGACATTCCTCGACCGCTACCCGCGCGAGGAAAACAAACTCACCGTCATCCGCCTCGACCCCGCCGGCGCCGTGACCGGCGTGGAGTTCATCGATCCGGAAAAAGGCCTGCCCGCCGTCTTCGCAAAGTAGTCCGCCCGGTCGTGTCTTCGGCATGCCTTGCCGCCTTGCGCAGCTTCTCTTTTTTCTCGGCGTGCTGAGCGCAGCTCGCCCCGGCTCGGAGTCTGGTCCACTAACTTAACCGCACATGAACAACCTCACCGACGCCCAGCTCAACTCCATCAGCGACGCACTGCGCGCCGGCGACAAGATAGCCGCCATCAAGCTCCACCGCGAGGTCACCGGGCTTGGCCTCAAGGAGGCCAAGGACGAGATAGAGGCCATCGAGGCAGGCCTGCGCGCGAAGTTCCCCGACCAGTTTCCCGTCAAGCCCGCCGGCAAGGGCTGCCTCGGTCTCGTGGTCTTTGGCCTCGCCACCAGCTTCGCCGCCCTCGGCTGGTGGGCAGCCCGGTCCTAAGCTGGAGCCAATTCTTATCCGCGGCCAGCCGAGCCGCCTCTGCATCCGCCACCCATACCGCACCCATACGCACATCGGAACCTGCGCTTGCCAAATTCCACCCCGCCCGCCTATCCCCTTTCTTTCTCTCACCCATGCTCCCTCGGCATAAAGTTCGTGTAACCGTAATCGCTCTTTGGCGCGCTCCTCGCGCCAGAGGCGGCGCGGCCGCGCGACCGGTGATCGTTTCTTAAGTTCGGCAACACCAAGAAACGCTTTCCCCACCTCGCAACCGCGCCCGATTCCGGCGCGGTTTTTTTTGCGCCGTCATCAGCCCGGTTGTCTCGACGTCCGACGACACGACACCCGCCATGACCTCCGCCTCCCTCGGCTCCACGCCCGTCCGCTCCCACCGCGCCAGCCTCCTGCTGATGCTCGGCTCGACCGCGTGCTTCATCACCAACGTGCTCCTCATCCGCGCCCTTGCCGGCGTCGAAAACGTGAGCCTCTGGGTCGTCACCTCCGCGCGCTTTGCCGTCGGTCTCGCCATTGTCTGCACGCTCTACCGCCGCGAATTCGAGCCCTCCCGCCTCTTCACCAATCGCAAACTCGTCGAGCGCGGCCTGCTCGGCGGTCTCTGCACGCTCGGGTTCTACTACACCGTGACCACGCTCGGCGCCGGACGCGCCACGTTCATCAACAACACCTACGTGATCTGGAGCGGCCTTTTCGCCGTCTTCGCCCTCCGCGAACGCCTGCGCCCCGCCATCCTCGGCGGCGCGGTCGTCACCCTCCTCGGCCTGGCCTTCCTCACCAACCCGTTCGCCTCCGGCACGCACACCGGATTCCACGACTTCATCGCCTTCCTCAACGCTCTCGGCTCCGCCTGGATCGTCGTGACCATCCGTCAACTGCACGCGCGCGAACACTCCTCCACCATCTTCGCCGCCCAGTGCGTCTTTGGCCTGCTGATCTGCGCCGTCCCCGCTGTCGCCACCTTCGCCGCGCTCCCGCCCGTCGCGTGGCTCATCCTTGCCGTCGCCAGCGCCTGCGCCGCCGCCGGACAGCTCCTCATGACCCATGCCTTCCGGGACCTTTCCGTCGCCGAGGGCTCGCTTCTGCAGATGCTCGTTCCCCTCGGCATCGCCCTTGGCGGAGCGGCCTTTTTCGCCGAGCACTTCACCGCGCTCGAATTGCTCGGCGGCGCGCTCATCCTCGCCGCCACCGCCGCGACTTCCCTGTCGGCCCCGGCCTCGCGCAAAAAACCGGCCCCATGAATCCAGGCGCCGCGACCGCCCGACTCGCATCGCCCGCTCAGTTTTTTGCCTTGGCGAGCAAGGTCGCCGCCGCCGCCTTCGCGTCTCTCGCCGCCTCGGGCCGCGCGTGCATGAAGGCCACCACGATCGCGCCCTCCGCCAGCAGGCTCAGCTGCCAGGCCAGCGTTTCCGCGTCCTTCACCCCCGCCTGACGGCAAAGCCCGCGCAACAACTCCAGCCGCGTCTCCTTGAAGGCCAGTGCGGCCTGGTGCGGTTTGTCCTTCTTCCGCGGATACTCGCTCGCCGCCTTGATGTAGATGCAACCGCGAAACTCCTTTGATCGGAACCAGACTTCCAGCCAGTCGAAGATCGCCAAAAGTTTCGCGCGCGGCTCCGCGCCAGCCGCCGCCAAGGCCTTCTCCAGCCCCTGCGCGCTCTGCTCCGCCTTCCTCGCCAGCGCCGCGACGATCAGATCCTCCTTCGAGGGGAAATGGTTGTAGAGCGTCATCTTGGCCACCCCCGCCCGCGCCAGCACCGCGTCGATGCCGACCGCGTGGTAGCCACCCTCGGTGAACAGCTCCAAGGCCGTGTCCACGAGGTGATCCCGCTTCGCCGACGAGGGCTTTTCCTGCGCTTTGCTCATGTTCCCCACCATGCGGATCCGACCCGGTCCGCGCAAGAAATATACAGACCTGTCTATTTATTGCTTTTCATAAATATACAGATCTGTCTATCCCTTGGACGTAACCCACCACACTTCGCATGAAAACCGCCATCCTCATCCTATCCGATCCCAAGTCCGGCACCGACGAAGCCCTCGGTCGCGTGTTCAACGCCCTCGCCCTTGCGCAGGAATCCATCGCAGCCGGCGATCGGGTCGAAGTCACCTTCGTCGGCGCCGGCACCCGCTGGCCCGGCGTGCTCTCCCAATTATCGCATCCGGCCAACGGGCTTTACAACGCCGTGCGCGAGGCCGTGGTGGGCGGGTCCTGCGGATGTGCGGCGGTCTTTGGCGCCAGCGAGAGTCTCCAGGCCTGCGGCATCTCGGAGATAAAGAGCCACGCCCTGGCCGGCACGCCGGGCATCGCCAGCCTGCGCCGCTACCTCGCGGAAGGGTGGCAGACCCTCGTGTTCTAGTCCGCCCGGATTTCGATCCGACGTCTCCCCATCGCCACCGCCGCCATGAGCCGCCACTACCGGGCCACGCTGTTCACCCCCGAGGTGCTCGCAGCGCAGCAAGCAGCCTATGGCCAGGCGCAATCCACCCCGCCCTCGGACGGCCCCGATTCGCTCGGGCCGGACGAGGCGGACTTCATCGCCGCGTGCGACAGCTTTTACCTCGCCTCGGTCAATCCCGAGGGCTGGCCATACCTTCAACATCGCGGCGGTCCGCCCGGTTTTTTCCATGTGCTCGATCCGCGCACCCTCGCCTTTGCCGATCTGCGCGGCAACCGCCAGCTTCTCACCGTGGGCCATCTTGCCACCGAGGACAGGGTGGCGCTTTTCCTGATGGATTATCCGCAGCGTCGCAGGCTCAAGCTGCTCGGCCACGCCAGCACCCATTCGCTCGCCGAGGATCCCGCGCTCGCCGCCCGCCTCGCCCCCGCCGGCATCCCCACCGCCCACGTGGAGCGCTACGTGCGCATTCGCGTCGTGGGCTTCGATTGGAACTGCCCCAAATACATCACCCCGCGCTACACCGCCCCGCAGGTCGCGCAGGTCGTCGAGCCGCTGCGGCAACGCATCTCCGAACTCGAGGCCCAACTCCGCGCCCGTCCCGCCGTAACATGAACCCAAGACCACCGCTCCCGCCCTTCACCGCCGAATCCGCCCGCCAAAAAGTCCGGGCGGCGGAGGACGCATGGAACTCCCGCGATCCCGTCCGCGTTTCCCTCGCCTACACCGAAGACACCGAGTGGCGCAACCGCTCCACCTTTCTCCGTGGCCGCGCCGTGGTCGTCGCCTTCCTCGCCGTCAAGTGGGCGAAGGAGCACGACTATCGCCTCCGCAAGGAGCTGTGGGCCTTCACCGACAACCGCATCGCCGTGCGCTTCGAATATGAATGGCACGACGACCAGGGCCAATGGTGGCGCAGTTACGGCAACGAAAATTGGGAATTCGATGCGCTCGGCTACATGGCGCGCCGCTTCGCGAGCATCAACGATGTCGCGATCGCCGAGGTCGAGCGCCGCCTCCGCGCTTCCGTGGTTTGACCGCGGCTAAACACGGGAAGGGACGCGGGAGCACCCGCGCGCCCGGATGCCGCCTCGCCGGCGATTCGCACCTCGCCGCGCCATCGCCGCCCCGGCCCTTCGAAGAGGCTCAGGTGTTTTCGTCTTCGTCCGCCGCGATCTCGCGCTGGTTGGCGGGCAGGTGGTGCGGCACCACCAGGTAGTAGTTCATCAGCCACCAGCTCCGCGAGGAGCGGTAAAACAGGACCGGGAACAGCACCGCCCCCGCGCCCGCCAGCACGGCCGCCGTCATGCCGCCCAGCCAGCCGGCCAGGTAGGCGAGCAGCACCGGCACCAGGAAGCCGCAGACCGTCACCCCGTAGTTGAGGGACATCGCGCCCAGAAAACTGCCTTCGTCGCGCTCGAACTTCAGGCCGCACGCCTCGCACGCGGGCGCGAGCGTGAAGGGCGCGCCGGGAGTGAACAGCGTGCGCGAACCGCAATTCGGGCAGCGGTGCGAGAGACCGCGTGCGATGATCTGGCCGCGCGTGACGGTAAACTTCATGGGGGCACAAAAAAGGCGCTTCCCCGCAAAGGGAAGCGCCCAGATGATGGACCGTTTGCCGAGCCTGGAATCAGGCGCCGAGTTGGTAGCGCACGAAGCGGCGCACCACGATGTTCTCGCCGGTCTTGGCGATGGTCTCGGTCAGCACGTCCTTGATGCTCTTGTCGGGGTTCTTCACGAAGGGCTGATCGAGCAAGCACACGGTGGCGTAATACTTCTCGAGCTTGCCCTCGACGATCTTCTGCACGGCCGCGGGCGGCTTGCCGGCCACCTGGGCGGC
>JALOTV010000070.1 GCA_025457685.1 Opitutaceae bacterium | reverse complement strand
GTCGCCCTCGAGACCCAATGCCCGGGCATCGACCGCGAGCGCTTGTTTATCCACGCCGACAACAGCGCCGGTCTCGAAACCATCGAGCAGGCCGGGCCCTTCAACGCCGTCCGCGTGGGCCTGCTGCAATTCGGGATTTTGCCGCGCGCCGCGTCCCTGCTTGCCGAGGTCCGCGCGGAGCCCGTCTTCAGTTTTCGCACCCGCGTGGGTCTGGTGAAAAACCTCCCCGCCGGCACCTCGATCAGCTACGGCTGCACCCGCACGCTAACCCGCCCGTCCCGCGTCGCCGTGCTCACCGCCGGCTACGGCGACGGCATCGCGCGCAGCGTCAGCAATCGCGGCTCCGTGCTCATCCGCGGCATGCGCTGCCCCATCCTCGGCCGCGTCACCATGGACCAGACCATCGTGGACGTCACCGATTTGCCCGGAGTCGTCGCGGGCGACGAGGTCGTCATCGTGGGCAAGCAGCACTCGGCCGAGATTCCCCTCACCGAGTTCAGCGCCTGGGCCGAGACCATCCCGTGGGAAACGCTTTGCTCCGTCACAAAACGCGTCCCGCGCATCTACCGCACCCCGCTCGGCGCTTGATCCGTGTGCCGGGCAAAACACGCGCTTCCCCTGCGCGGCTCCCGCCCTTAGGTTTTCCACGTTCCCCCACCGCTTTCGCCGGAAACTTTTCCCCCGTCCCGGCGTCCCAACGTTCACCCCTCGCATGACTCCGTCCGCCACGCCTCCCCTCCCCCCCGAACAAGCCTGGCAACCGCTCCCGTCCTCCGCGTGGGATGCCGACGCCGCTCGCCACCTGCTTCGCCGCACCGGCTGGGCCGCCCGCCCCGACGACGTCGCCCGCGCCCTGCGCGACGGCCTGCCCGCGACTCTCGAGCGCCTTTTTCCCGCCACTCCCCCCACTCTCGCGCGGCCCGCCTACCTCGATCTCGCCGCCCAGCGCATCCAGGCCATCGCCCCGCTCAAACGCGACGCCCCCACCCCGGAAGAACGCCAGGTTCTGGACCGCGAGCAACGCGACCTCGAACGCAACGGCGCCGTCGAATTCAGCCTGCGCTGGCTGGAGGCCGCCGCCGACCCGACCCGCTCCGCCTACGAAAAGTGGATCCTGTTTCTCTCCGACCTCTACGTCGTCAGCATGGAGAAAGTGAACCGGGCCGACTGGATGTATCGCCACTTCGACATCCTCCGCGCCCAAGGAAACGGCCCCGCCCCCGCCCTCACCAAGGCCGTCTCGCGCTCGCCCGCGATGATTTCCTACCTCGACCTCAACCGCAGCTCCAAGCGCGCGCCCAACGAGAACTTCGCCCGCGAGCTGTTCGAGTTGTTCGTGCTCGGCGAGGGCAACTACACCGAGGACGACATCAAGCAGGCCGCCCGCGCCTTCGCCGGCTACCGCTACGGCGACCGGGGATTCCGCTTCAGCGAACGCGACGCCGACTTCGGCGAAAAAAACATCTTCGGCCAAAGCCGGAAATTCACCGGCGACGAGGTCATCGACCTCGCCTACGCCCAGCCCGCCGCCGCCACTTTCCTGCCCCGCGAGATGGCGCGCTTTTATCTCACCGACCAGACCATCCCCGCGGATTTCTTCGCCCCGCTGGGCGAGTTCTGGCGCCTGGGCGGCTTCGAGCTTCGCGACCTCTGCAAACGCTTCTTCAGCTCCACGATTTTTTTCCACCCCGCCTATCGGGCCAACTTCATCAAGAGTCCCGTCCACTACCAACTCGGCCTCGTGCAAGACCTCGGGCTAGACGTCCTCCCGCTTCCGCGCACCACCCTCCAGCCGCTCCGTCAGATGGGCCAGAATCTCCTTTACCCGCCCAACGTTCGCGGCTGGGTCGGCGGCCGCCTCTGGATCAACTCCTCCACCCTCGCCGCCCGCCGCCAGCTCGCCATCACCCTCTGCTCCCCCTTCGACGAGGAACGCCTCAACGCCGACGAGAAACTCGAGCTCGCCGTCGCGCGCGACGCCGGTCGCAGCCGCTTCACCGTGGACGAGGACCGCATCCGCGCCTTCACCTCCCTCGGCCCCGAGGGCGTGGCCGACCGGCTCTGCGATTTCTTCCTGCCCGTGCGCGTCTCCGACGACTACCGCCGCACCCTGGTCGATTACCTCTCGCGCGGCCCCGCCTCCGATTTCGAGGACCGCGCCCGCCGCGCCACCATCGCCATCCTTCAATCCCCCGAGTATCAACTTTGTTGATACAGCGCAGCCCATAGCCCCAGGTCATCATGAACAGCCCGCTTCCCTCCACCCGCCGCGAGTTTCTCCGCCTCTCCTCCAAAGGCGTCGCCCTGCTCGCCTTCGGCCGCTACGCCCCGCAATTCCTCATCGGCAGCGCCCACGCCGCCGCCGCGCCCGAACGCGACCGCCGCATCCTCGTGCTCGTCCAGCTCGCCGGCGGCAACGACGGGCTCAACACCCTCGTCCCCTTTGACGATCCCGCCTACCACGCCCTGCGCCCGACCCTCGCCCTCCGCCAGAAAGACGTGATCGGCGTCGGCGACCACCTCGGCCTTCACTCCGCCTGCGCCCCCCTCCACGCCCTCATGCAGGACGGTCGCCTCGGCATCGTGCAAAACGTCGGCTACCCCAATCCCAACCGCTCCCACTTCCGCTCCACCGAAATCTGGGAAACCGCCGCCGACTCCGACGCCTCCCTCTCCACCGGCTGGGTCGGCCGCTACCTCGACAACGCCTGCTCCGGCGCCCCCGCCGCCTCCGACCCCGAGGCCATCCACATCAACGCCGAGGTCCCCCAGTCCTTCGGCGGCGCCATCCCTCACAACACCTACGGGCTCACCCTCGGCAATCGCGCCGGCCGCGCCGGCCAGGATGACGCCGCCCTGCTCGAGAAACTCGCCGCCCACGGCGCGCACGACGACGCCCAGGGCAACAACACCTTCCTGCGCGCCACCCTGATGGACGCCCTTGTCGCCGAGAAAAACATCCAGCGCATCATCGACCGCAACAAACCCGAGGCCACTTACCCCGGCGGCAATTTCGCCCAGTCCCTCCGCAACATCGCCGGTCTCATCGCCGCCGGACTCTCCACCCGCATCTACTTTGTCTCACTCGGCGGCTTCGACACCCACGCCAACCAGGCCAACGCCCACACCAACCTGCTGCGCCAACTCTCCGAAGGCCTCGCCGCCTTCCAGAAGGATCTCACCGCCCGCAAACTCGACGACCAGGTCCTCACCATGACCTTCTCCGAGTTTGGCCGCCGACCCAACGAAAACGAATCCCGCGGCACCGACCACGGCACCGCCGCACCGCTCTTCGTCATGGGCCGCCAGATCCATGGCCCCCTCCACGGCACCGCGCCCGATCTCCGCATCGAGAAAAACGCCGATCTCTCCTTCACCACCGACTTCCGCTCCGTTTACGCCACGGTGCTCGACCGCTGGCTCGACTCGCCCGCCGACACCATCCTCGGCGCCGCGCACCCCCGCCTCGGCTTCCTCGGCTGATTCCCCGCCGCCCCTTAAGCGCCGCGCGCACCTCGCGCGGGTGCTCGCCATTGACGTCGCCCGCCGTCGCCCTTGGCTCGCGGCTTTCATCGATGACGCCCGCCCCGCCCGCCACCTCCGCCGTGCAGCCCAAGACCCTGGCCGGCTGGAAAAAAGGGCTGGCCCGCGTCGCCGGCCTGCTCATGCGCACCTGGGTCGCCACCCTGCGGTTCAGCTTCAGCGAATCCTCCGTGCGCCTGCTGCACGCCCACCGCCGCCCCACTCTCTTCGTCCTCTGGCACGACCGCCTCTTCATCGCCGGCCACCTCTCCCGCCTCTACCGGGATTCCCGTCCGCTCCACGCCTTGATAAGCGCCAGCAAAGACGGCGCCTGGCTCACCGAGTTTTTTTCCAGCATTGGCCTGGCCGCCGTGCGCGGCTCCAGCTCGCGAGGTGGCAAGGAGGCCGCCACCGCGCTCATCCGCGTCCTGCGCGAGGGACACGACGTGGGCATCACCCCAGACGGCCCACGCGGCCCAGCTCATCGGGTAAAACCGGGCGCGCTGGTCGTCGCCCGCCGCACCGGCGCCCGGGTCGTCGTCCTCGGCGTCCACTACGAACGCTCCTGGCGTTTGCGCAGCTGGGACCGGCTCCACATCCCGCACCCGTTTAGCCGCGTGCACCTCGTCCTCACCGAGCTCGCGCCGGAGACGCTCCACGCCCCCGACGCCCTCCAGCGCCTCGAAGCGACGCTAGAGGCCTACAACATCGAGCGCGAGTAAACCCGCGCTCGCCCGCGCCTCACCACGCGTAGCTCGCGCCCACCGACCACGAGCGGGGGCTGTGCGGCACCAGGGGCACGTCCTGGTAGGCGGTGTCCCACAGGTTCTCCACCTGCGCATTCAGCACCAGGCCCTTCACGCCGGGCACCCGGTAGAAGAGCCCCACCGCCGTATCCACATTGTCATTACCCTCGCGCCGCAGCGCGTTGTCCGCCTGCCGGCGCAGCTCGTTGTCCATCCGCAGCTCGAGGCCGCCGCCGAGGCGGACGACGCCGCCGACGGTCAGGCGATGCTCCGCGTAGTTGAGCGCGTAGAAGCTGCCCTCGAAGGGCGGCAGATACTCGTCGTCCTTTTCGAAGAAGGTGTAGCCGAGGAGCAGATCAAACCGCTCCCAGCTCCGCTGCGCAAAAAGCTCCACGCCGTGCGTCAGGATATCCGCCGCCGCCGCCCGCCGGCTGGTGCCCAGCCCGCCCGTGGGATCGAAGATGTAGTCGAGCAGGTTGTCGTCCTGACGACGAAACACCGCCGTATGCATCGTCCAGCCGCCCGCCGCCCAGTCCGCGCCGAGCTCCACGTTTTGCGCCGTGGCGCGGGGCAGGTCGGGATTGCCGCCAAACAGACCGCCCGGGCTGCTGTTGAGCGCCTGGTAGGTCGGCAACTGCGTGCTCTCGGAATAGCTCAGGTAGGCGCGGCGCAGCGTCCCGGCCGACTGCCGCAGCTCGACGGACGCCAGCGGCGAAGCCTCGGAGCCGTCGCGGTTGCTGTCGTCGTAACGCCCGCCCGCGCTCAGCACCAGCTCCCGCGTTTCCGAGAGCACGAAGGTCTGCTCGCCTTGCAGCGTGCCGTAGACCTGGGTGCGGCTCATGAAACGCCCGGTGCCCGGTCCGCTTGTGTTCAACGTGTTCGAATCCAGATCATCGCCCACCACGCCGGCCGCATAGCGCAGCGCCGTTCCTTCGCGCACCGTCTTCCGGCCGTCAAACGCCGCGCCGCGCACCACCGTCTGATGCCGGCTCGGGTTGGTCGCGCTCACCCCGAAGCCGGGGATGGAATAGTTGTCGCGATGCCCGCGATAGTAGGCACCGCCCTGCACGAAATCTCCGTCAGTCTCCAACTGCGTGCGATGGTTCACCAGCACGAGCTTCGTCTGCAGCTGCTCGCGCTCGGCGCGCAAGGGCGTGTTCGGCCGCGCCGCATAAAGATTCGGCCAGGCGAAATCCTTGTCCTGATAACCTGCGAACACATCCGTCTGACTCCGCGCGTTGCGCAGCTGCACCCGCCCCGCCACGCGTTGGAATTCCGCCGAGCTGCTGCGCTTTATGCCCGCGAACGGCGCCGCGACAAAGGGCGGATTCGGATCACGCCAACGCCAGGCGCCATCCGACTGGGCGCGCGCAACCGACACGTCGCTGGCCACGATCCACCCCCCGCTGCTCGGCTCGGCCGCGAAGCCGGAGTAGATCTCCGCTCGCGCCAGATCATCCCCGCCCGCCCCGACGCTCGCCGCGCCGCCCGTCTCGATCGGCCGCCAGCCATAAGCCACCGTGCCCGCCGTCGCGCCAAACGCCGTCGCCGCATGGGCGCCGCCCACCCTCACTTCGGGCGCGTCCATCATGTGGGGCGAAGCCGGCAGCTCCGCCGAATAATGCCCCGTCTGCGGATCGTAGATCGGCAGCGCGCCGACGGAGAACCCCGTGTTCTCAAAGGTGCCGCCGCGTATCGTCACATCCGCCTGCGCCTCGGCAAAGCCCCGGCCCTGCACATCCACCTGGGGCTCGAAACGCAAAGCCGATACCGGCGCCGCCACCGTGCCCGTCGGCTCCTGCAGCGCCACGCGGGTGGAAAATACCGTCAACCGATCCAGCTCCACCGGCTCACCGCCGACGCCCCCCTCACCCAACTCGGCGGCCGTCACGAGGCCGGACGCAAAAACCATGACCGAAATCGACGCAGACAGAGCAGGAGTGTTCACGCATCAAACTAAGCAACCCTTGTTAACCTCCATCAATATTAAAATTAACCAAGGTCTATCGGCCGATATTCAAACAAACAAAAACCCACGTGCCGATGAGCACGCGGGTTAAGAAGAGCCAAGAAATGTAAGCGGTTGACCGGCTTACTCGTCGCCGTCGTTGCCGATGGCCTCGACCGGGCAGCCCTCGAGGGCTTCCATGCACAGCGAGATTTCTTCTTCCGTGGTCGGCTGCTTATGCACGAAAGAATAACCACCTTCGTCGTGGCGGGTGAAGAAATTGGGGGCGGTCTCGCGGCAGAGATCGCAATCGATGCACTGCTGATCGACGTAGAATTTACCGCCGGCGTTTTGTTCCCACTTGTCGGATTTGTTGGCCATAAGTTCGCGCAGCAAAGAGCCGCGCCCCAACCTGTCAAGATGCCTCATCGGTCTGCCCGCCCCCCGAGACCCAGCCCACGTGGCGCTCCGGGCACAGGTTTACACCGCCAACCTTGAGTTCCCCGATGCTCGCGAATAGGGTCGGCATCATGTTGTCAGATCGATCCTACATGCGCTCCGACTTTGGACGCCAGTCCCCGTCCGTCCTGCTTTGGTTCCTGGGTCTCATGGTCGGCGTTTTTGTGCTCCAAAGCGTGGCGACCACCTGGTTCGGCTCGCGAGCCGTCATCGAGTATGGCGCCCTCTCCAGCCAAGGGTTTCGCAGCGGCCACGTTTGGACCGTGCTCACCCACGCTCTGCTTCACGGAGGGCTTTTCCACCTTTTGATCAACGGGTTGGGTCTCTTTTTCTTCGGTCGCGAACTGGAGGCGGAGCTGGGGCCGAGCCGTTTCCTTCGCCTGTTGCTCATATCCGCGGCAGGCGGGGCCCTTATCTGGCTCGGCATCCATTTCCAGCGACCGGGCAACGTGATCGGCGCCTCAGGCGTGCTCATGGGCCTGCTCGCGGTCTACGCCTGCCTCCACCCGCGCCGCCCCATCCAGCTTCTCCTCTTTTTCGTCCTGCCCGTTCGTGTGCAACCCATCTGGATGGTGGCCGTGCTCGGCGGCATCGACCTCATCGGTCTTCTCTTCCGCGAACTGCCCGCCGGCGGCAGCCTCTATGGCATCGCCCACTCCGCCCACCTCGGAGGACTGGCGGCCGGCTGGCTTTTTTACCAACTCACCCTCGCTCGCGACTCGACCTACCGCCACGGCGCGGCCCCCGCCATCGAACCGCCTTCCTGGCTGCGCCGCCGCTCCGCCCGCCCCGCGCCAAATTACACCGTCAACTTGGGCGACTCCGCCGCCAAATCCGCCGGCGCGCCCCGCCCAACCGCGCGCCCGGCGACGACCGCCTCCGCCGCCGCGACCTCGCGAGACGCCTTGCGCGCCGAGGTCGACCGCATCCTCGACAAAATCAATCTCCACGGCTTCGGCTCACTCACTCCCGCCGAAAAACGCGTTCTCGACGAAGCTCGCCAGCACATCCACCCACGCTGACATTCGAAACATTCGCCGCCGCTTCGTTTCCCATTTTCCATGCCGCTCCGCCGTTCGCTCCTCCTCCTCACCACTCTGCTTGGCCTGCTGATCTCCGGCGCGAGCCTGACTGCCGAGACCACCCCGCCCGCCGCCGTCGCCGGCTCGACCCCGCGCCAGCTCAAACCCGAAGGCACGCTCCGACTGGAATTGCGCGGCCTCATCCGCCTGCTCGAGGAGGTTCATTTCAACCGCGACCAGGTCACGCCCGCCAGCTACGCCGAGGTGGTCCCCAACCTCTTCAAGGCCCTCGACGGCCAGCGCCTCTTTCTCCTCGCCTCCGACCTCACGGAATTCCAGTCCCGCCACCGCGCCGAGTCGCTCTACTGGAACCTCGCCACCCTCGGGCGGCTCGAACCCGCCTTTGAAATCTACTCCCGCTACGAGAAACGCGTCCGCGAACGTATCCAGTGGATCGATACGCGCCTGAAGGGGAACTTCGATTTCGCCGCCTCCGATACCTACGAGCTCGACCGCCGCGAGCTCCCGTGGCCCGCAGACGCCGACGCCGCCGACGCCCTTTGGGAGGCACGGCTCAAATTCGAGCTCCTCCAGGAGCTGCTCAACGACAAGCCGCTCGACGAGGCCCGCTCCAAGGTCGCCAAACGCTACGAACGCCTCCTGCGCAATCTGGACGACTTCGAGGCCGACGACGTCGCCGAGGTTTTCCTCGGCGCCATCGCCTCGCTCTACGATCCCCACTCCACCTACTTCTCGCCCGACACCTACGACGACTTCAGCATCAACATGCGCCTCCAGCTCTTCGGCATCGGCGCCCTCCTCGGGGTCGAGGACGACGTCTGCGTGCTGAAAGAGATCATCCCTGGCGGCCCCGCCGACCTCTCCCGCAGCCTCAAACCCAACGACAAGATCCTCGCCGTCGCCCAGGACCAGGGCGAGTTCGTGGAGGTCGTGGGCATGAAACTCCGCCGCATCGTGCAGATGATCCGCGGCGAAAAGGGCACCCGCGTCCGCCTGCTCGTCCAGCCGGCCGACGCCGCCGATGCCGCCGTGCGCCGGGAGATCGTCCTCGTCCGCGACCTGATCAACCTCGACTCCGCCCGCGCCCACGGCGCCGTCTTCCAGGTGCCCGACGCCCAGGGCGAGCTTCAGCCCCTCGGCGTCATCACCCTGCCCACGTTCTACGGCCGCGATTCACGCGACGCCAAGGACCAGAACTCCGCCACGGACGATATCCGCGTCCTCATCAAGCGGCTTCAGGAACAGGGCGTGAAAGGCCTCGTCCTCGACCTCCGGCGCAACGGCGGCGGCCTCCTCACCGAGGCCGTTTCCCTCACCGGTCTTTTCATTCCCACCGGCCCCGTCGTGCAGATCAAAAACTACGCCGGCGAGGTGAAAATCGACGAGGACCAGGACCCCGCCGTCGCCTACGACGGCCCGCTCGTCGTGCTCACCTCGCGCTTCAGCGCCTCCGCCTCCGAGATCGTCGCCGGCGCCCTGCAAAACTACGGCCGCGCCGTCGTCGTGGGCGACACCTCCACCCACGGCAAAGGCAGCGTCCAGACCGTCATCGAGATGGGCAACGTCATCCCCCAACTCGCCCGCCCCGGCACCAAGGCCGGCGCCACCAAGGTCACCGTCCAGAAATTCTACCTCCCCAACGGCTACTCCACCCAGCTCAAGGGCGTCATCCCCGACATCGTCATCCCCTCCATCGACGAGTTCCTTCCCATCGGCGAACAAGACCTCCCCCACGCCCTGCCTTGGGATGAGATCTCCACCAGCTTCTACGACGCCAAACCCGTCTCTCCCGCCACCCTCGCCTCACTCCGCGCCCGCAGCGCGGAGCGCCTCGCTTCCCTCCCGGAATTCGAATTGCTCAAGAAAAACATCTCCCGCTTCCAGGAGCGCCAGGCCGAGAAAACCGTTTCCCTCAACCTCGAGACCCGCCGCGCCGGCAAACTCGACGACAAGGCCTTCCGCGAATCCACCCTGAAGGCCCGCAAAGCCCTGGAGGAATCCTCCGCGTATTCGTTCACCGAATACTTCGTCGCCCCGCCGCCCCCCCCGCGCATCAAGGCCGACGAGCCCGCCGAAGATTCGCCCGACTCCGCCGACCTCGGCCTCGAGGACGACCCCGAGGAGGATGCCCGCTACGCCCGCATGGATGTTTATCTCCGCGAAAGCCTTCGCGTCCTCCAGGATCTCCGCACCCTGCGCGTCGCCCCCGAGGTGGCCGCCGCACGCTGAATGCCCCGCACGCCGTCGCGGACTTGACCCGCCTGCTACCCTCACCCCGTGACGTCCACTCGACGGACCTTTTTACAGCACGCCGCGCTCGCCCTGGGTGGGCTTGTTCTTCTGCCGTCTCCGCTCCTGCTCGCGGCCCCGGCCGAGAAAATCCACGTGGTTAGAAAAGGCGACACCCTGACCTCCATCGCGGCCGCATACCGGGTCACCGTCGCCGCCCTTCGCACGCGCAACCGTCTCAATTCTTCGGTCATCCGCGTTGGTCAACGCCTCGTCATTCCCGGCGCAACAGGCGACTCCGCGCCGTCCGTGCCCGCGCCCTCCGCACCCGCCGCGAACGCTTCCGTGCTCGCGCCCGTGCTCGCCGCCTCGCGCGGCCTTCGCATCACCCCAGGCCGCTGGACCCACCTCGTCGTCCACCACAGCGGCATCGAGGCCGGCAACGCCAAGTCCTACGACGGCGCCCACCGTCGCCGCGGCATGGAAAACGGCTTGGCCTACCACTTCGTGATCGGCAACGGACGCGACTCCGGCGACGGCCAGATCGAGGTCGGCCCCCGCTGGACCAGGCAAATCTACGGCGGCCACGTGAAATCGCAGGCCATGAACGAACACGGCATCGGTATCTGCCTCGTGGGCAATTTCGAGAAACGCGTCCCGGGCTCCCGCCAACTCGCTTCCCTCCACGCCTTGCTCAATCACCTGCGCGGCGACGGCCTCCCCGGCACCTCCGTGCCCAAAGTTACCGTGCACCGCTGGGTCGACCGCAACCACACCGTCTGCCCCGGCCGACGCTTTCCCTACTCCGACCTTAAGCGTCGCTACGGGGCCAGCGCCTGATCGGGCCGCGCGCTACTTCCGGGCAAGGACGAAGCGGTCCCGCCCGCTCAGATCCCGCCGCGACTCACCGTCGCGCAGCCCCGCCGCTGCCACCGCCTCGAGCAACGCCGCGTGCTGCGCGATACCCGTTTCCAGCAACAGCCAGCCACCGGGGACCAATCGCTGTGCCGCGCCCGCGATGATCGTTTCCAGATCCGCCCGGCCTTCCCGGGGTGCCACCAAGGCGCCGCGCGGATCATGCACCCGCACCTCGGGCTCCGCCGCCGCGAGTTCTTCCTCGGTCAGATAGGGAGGGTTGCTCACGATGAGCTCGAACCGCTCGTCGGCGGGCAGCGCGCCAAACCAATCCGACCGCAACAACGTCACCCGACGCCCGCCATCTGCGGTCACGGCACCAGCCAGACCGGCTGCCATGGCGTTTTCCGCCGCCAGCGCGAGCGCCTCGTCGCTCGCATCCACCGCCGTCACCCGCGCCTCGGGCCTGGCCCGCGCGATCGCCAACGCCAGAGCCCCGGTGCCCGTGCCCAGATCCAGCACGCGGCAATCTTGCCCGCCTGCCGACGGTATCCGCTCGAGCGCCAGCTCCAGCAATTCCTCGGTCTCGGGCCGTGGCACAAGAGCGCGCCGATCGCACTTCAAGGTGAGCCCCCCCCACTCCACCGACCCCAGGATGTGCTGCAAGGGTTCACGCTGCGCGCGACGCTTCACCAAAGGGCGGATTTTTTCCAAATCGGCCTCCGTGAGCAAACGCTCGAACTGAAGGTAGATTTGCATGCGCTTCAGCCCGAGCGCGTGGCCGATGAGTTGCTCCGCGTTCAAGCGAGCCGACTCCACGCCCCGCGAGGCCAGGAAGTCCGCTTGGTGATCACGTCGAGCAGGGAAAGCATGGGCAGAAAAAAACGCCGCCGGAGTCATTCCGGCGACGTTTTAAATTGGTGGACCCTAGCAGGTTCGAATCGGTTCAGGGTCAATCAGATGTGCAACAACACCAAAACAATAAACACCCGCAAAACATGCCACACACACCCGAGAGCACACCCGCCGAAAAATCGAAGAAAATTGACGCATTACGCCAGCAGTTGACCGACGCGGACCGCAAGCGGCGAGAAATTTTAACGGCGCTTTTTCTCCAGCACACCGGCGAACTCGACGCGCTTGTCGAAACGCTGATTTCCGCCGCCTCGCCTGAGACCCTGAACTGCGTCGAGACCATGCTTGCGAAAGGCGGCGAATCATGAGCCGCGAGCGTGATCGTGACGAATATATCCAAGGGCGCGCCAGCCTCGACCGCTGGCGCGATGAGGAACAAAACGGCGTCCTCGACGCTGGCCGCGATAGCAACCCGCTCGCCGATCTGCTGGCCTACCTGTCGGACGGTTATCACACCGGTTCGCTGTTGGCGCGTTCGCTGGCCTTCCTGTGGGTTCTGCGGCCCGATCTGGTGGCGACCGACAAGGAAGGCGGGGCCGTGGATCAGGTCGCCGAAAAAGCCGGTTTATCCGTCGCGCAGTTACAGCGCGCGGTCCGCTTGCTTCGTGAAACGGCGCCCGATCTTGATCAGGCCATGCGCAACGTTCGCACCTCGCGCGCGCGCTTCCTCGCTCTCGCCGAGATGAAAGCGCGGCGGCGTGCGATCTCCGTTCGCGATGCGGAAGCCATGGCGGAAGCTCGGCGCGAATTGGCACCGGTCCGCGTCGAGAAGCGCCGCAAAACCGCTCGCGATTGGGACGAGCGCAAGCGCCTCCGCGTGGCGCGTCAGGTGCTCGCTTTGGCCGATCCGCTGCTGAAAGCCGCGGCGGAAGATATGCGAGCATTTTACCGCTCCATGGGGCTTACCAAATAATCCATTTATGGAGCGCAGCGAACGACGTGATTTCATTCGGCACCGCCTTGCGTGCATCACCCCGTCAAAGAAAGAAATTGCCGAGGTGCTTGCCCGTGTGGAAGCGGCCGAGATTGCCCATGGTAAGGCGCAAATGGCGCGGCGCATTGCCGAGTTCGAAGCGTTCGCGAAGGCCCACCCGCCCGGCTCTCTCAAGCGTCCTCCGCGTTCAAACGCGTGCGGGGAGTGAGAGCGTCTGAGTGGGGCTTGCCCCGGCTTTCTTAGGAGGCCCCAAAACCGGGGGCGACGGGGGGCGGAGCGCCCCCGCTCATTTCCCGCAGCGCGGGAAATAGCGGATACCCCCCCGCCGTGAGGCGGGCCGCGTCGATAAGCCCAAGCGCTCAGCCTTACCATGCAGGCCACGAAGCGAACGGTCCCACGAAGAAAAAGAATAAACCCGCGACGCGGCAACGTCGGCGGGCTTGGTTGAATCGTCCGGAAACAAAAAGGAGCTTCGCGGGATGTCTAGGTCTCCATTCCGCAATCGTTCAAACATGCTGTCAACACCTAGCGTCTTCGCTTCCGCCCCGATCCAATGGCCCCGCGCCGGATGCGTGCTCTGCACGCACCGGCCGGGGTCGCGGGATCGGCGCGAGCGAAGCGGCTCGCGCGCGCCAGCGCGCGGCCGCCGGGCTCTTTAGTCTAAGCCCTATATCCTCACAAAACCCCCCACCTGTCGTTTTCTGTCACAATGAAAAATAAACCCGTTTCTATCGATCAAACACTCATCCTTTTAACGCCGAGCGAAACCGCACGGAGGTTGTCCATCTCAGTTGAAGTCATGGAGCGTCGCATAAAAGACGGCGCATTTCCGGCACCTCGTCGCATCGGTCGCAACGTTCGCTTCTACATTAGAGACATAGACGCATACGCCGCTTCGCTTCCTTTGGCGGAGCCGAATAAATATGGGTCATTTAACCTTAAGGATTACCACGATTCCGGTTCTTTCGCCGATAGGATTAAAACGCATGAGATATTTCGGAAACCCTTCGCCGAAATTCAACCGCAAGCCCAGCCATCGACTCCACCGGATTCCATGTCTAAGCATGTATGAAAAGTGAAGCGTCTTCCGGGGGGAGCATTACCCCTGCCCTGATGTTTCTGGATATGCGAGGACGCGTCCTGACGTGTTTTCGCTTGCCGTAGTTTTTCGACCTAGCATCCTCTTTCTCGCTCCGGTTTGTCACCGGTTGCGTCACAGCTCGGAACGCTCCCCTTTGCAGTGGGAACCCGCGTAAACCGGTCCAAAAGTTTTCGTTTCGGATTCGTCCGGCGGCAATATTTACCCCGCGAAATACGAAATCAGGGCGCGAGAAAGACCACGTTGCAGCGTTTGGTGAGGTGCCGAGCGATGGAGCAGCGTGAATCTTATCCGAAAGGAATTCTCGTGAATACTGTTGATCAATCTGTCTCAACGTTAGCCCTTGGTTTCTATACTCTTCCTCAGGCCGCGCGTATGCTGTCCGTCAGCAAGCGCACCCTTGAACGCGAACACGACCGGGGCCGCATCAAGTTCGTTCGCATTGGTCGATGCGTCCGCGTCCGCCCTGACGATCTCGCCGCCTACATTGCCAGCCTTGCCCCCTCCGCGTCGTGAAAGCCCACGTTTTCCAGCCCAAGCGGAAGGGCGAGAAGTCACCGTTTTGGTCGGCGCGCATCCGCATGGACGGTTGGCCCAAACAAAAGGATTTTCCCCTGCAGGTCCGTCAAAAGCGAGTGGCGGAGGAGATGCTCCGCGCGATGGTCAAAGAATTCGAATTAGAGGCCGTGGGGCTCGCTCCCGCCGCCTCCATTCGCGCCGCCGCGTCGAAGCCTCTCCTTGACCATCTGGCGGCTTATCTCGAAGCCGTGGCGGCGTCGGGTAAGTCGAAAAACACGGTCGGAGCCTACAAGCGCGGAATCACCACCTTTCTTTCCCGCTCAGGTTGGAAAACCTTGGCCGATACCGGCCCGGCCGGTTTCGACCGCTGGCGCATCGAGCACGAGCCAAGCCCGAAATACGCCAACGACGTCTTGGGCTTCCTGCGCACGTGGTTCGGGTGGATGGTCCGGCGCAAGCTCCTCGCCGCCGATCCGTTGGCCGACGTCACCAAGTCGAAAATCCGCAATGACGGGTGCAAGCGGGCCGCGTTCACTCCCGAGCAACTCGACCGGCTTTGCGCCTGCGTGCCACCCGTGCGGGCCTTCGCGTATCGGTTTGCCGCATACACCGGGATCAGGCGCGGGGAGATGAATCAATTACGTTGGGGGGACTTCGTTAACCTCGATGGTGACGCCCCCGCCGTCGTCGTGCGCGCCTCGATCTCCAAGAATGCCAGGACGGAAACTTTGCCGCTCAATCCCGACGCGGCCGCGTTGGTCCGGCAAATGCGGCCGGATCTCTGTCAGCCTTTCGAGTGGGTTTTCCGCAATCGCGTCCCGAACATGGACACGATGCACCGGGACATGAAGCGGGCCGGCATTCCCCCGACTGACGCCACCGGGGCGAAATATGATTTTCACGCACTCCGCACCACGTTCGCGACCATGCTTAACGCGGCCAACGTCCCGCCCCGCGTCGCGATGCAGCTTATGCGGCATTCCGACATGAAGCTGACGATGAAGACTTACACCAACGCCAGCGGGCTTCCGCTCGCTGCGGGAGTGGCGGCGCTGCCCTCGTTTTCTCTGCCGAAAATCAACACACCCCAGAACACACCCGAGGGGGTTGTTTTGGGGCAAAAGCCGGCTTTTCCGGTCGTCACGTGTCGCAGGCTTGCAAAATCCCGCCCCTCTGTAAGTGTCGTTTCCAGATGGTGGACCCTAGCAGGTTCGAACTGCTGACCTCCTCAATGCCATTGAGGCGCTCTACCAACTGAGCTAAGAGCCCCTGTGCGAAACAGGACGGGCAAGAAGCCGGTTCGCGGAAACGAATGCAAGAGGTTTTTCGCGAAATTTTTCGGGCCGTCCTTCTTTCGCTCAAAATCACGCCTTCGGACGCGGGCGCACCCGACCCATTCCCCCATCCACCGCCCATACCTGTCCCGTCACCCAATCCGCGTCTGCGGACAACAGATACTGCATCGCCGCCGCAATTTGGTCGGCGCCGCCGATGCGCCCGAGCGGATGCATCTTTTCGGAAAACGCCCGCGCCGCCGGACTCGCCAGCAGAGGCGCCGCCAGCGGCGTGTCCACCAGGCCGGGCGCCACCGCGTTCACCCTCACATTGCGCGACGCGTAGCTCGCCGCCGCAGAGCGCACCAAACCCTCCACCCCAGCCTTGGCCGCGCCGATCGCCTCGTGGCTGGGCAACCCCGCGTCGGCCGCGACGGAGCTCACCATCACGATGGCCCCCGCTCCCTGCGCCTGCATGCGGCTGACCGCCGCCTTGAGCCCGTAAAACGCCGAATTGAGGTTCAGGTCCAAGGTGCGCCGCCAGTCCTCCAAGCTCAGCAAATGCGCCGATTTGAGCATGATCGATCCCACGCAGTGCGCATACCCGTCGAGTTTACCGCCGGCACGCTCGGTCAGCGCGGCCACCGCGGCTTCGGTGGCTGCGGCATCGGTCGCATCGGCCACCACAAAATCCATCCCCGGCAATTCCTGCGCTAGGGCGGACAACTTGGCCTCGGATCGCGCGAAACCCGACACCCGCCAGCCTGCGTGATACAGGCGCCGCGCGAGCGCCGATCCAATGCCTCCGCTTACGCCCGCAATCACCACCAAGGGGCTTGGCTGGCCGTCGGTGCCCCGGCCTTGACCGGTAGCGGAAGCAAATGAAGAAGCCGAATCGCTGGTGAAATCGCTCATCCGCCAGCATGGCGCGAGAGTCATATCCCGTCAAATGCACCTCCTCGGAGGCAAAAAACGGCGGGCGCGTAAGCACCCGCCGTCGTGGTCAAAGTTTGACTGGCCCGCGCCAACTCGAACGGAGTCGGCGCGCCCGCCCCGCTTGATCAGATCACCGTTCCGTCCGGCACGATCACACCCTTGGGCACCACCAGCACGCCGTCGCGAATGATCACGCCGTGCGGATAGTTTCCATCGGCCTTGCCGATCGCGCTGAGCTTCACGCCCGCGCCGATGCGCGCGTTTTTGTCGATGATCGCATGCTGGATGACACAACCGGGCCCCACGCCAAGATGCGGCCGCCCCGAAGCCAGGTTGGCCTGAAGCTCGTCTTCGCTCTCGTAGAAATCCGCGCCCATCATGACCACGTCCTGCAGCCGGCTGCCCGCGCGCACGAAAGAGCGCATGCCGAGCACGCTGTGAATGACGGTG
>JALOTV010000352.1 GCA_025457685.1 Opitutaceae bacterium | reverse complement strand
CTACTCCGTCATCAATCTCCGCTTTTCCCAGATCTGGGCCGCCCTCCCGCTGCTCGCCTTTGAACGGCCCCCGGTCTTCCCGAGCAACGAACAACAAGCGGAGGCGACCAACCAAGGCATCAACTACGGGCGGCTTTTCCTCTTCGCCAATGGCAACGACACCGAGTCCATGCTGTTCGCCGCCCGCGCCATGATCATCGCGCTCGGCGTCGGGCTCGGTCTGGTCATTTTTCTCGTTTCCAGACGCCTCCACGGCGATCTCGCCGGCCTGCTCTCGCTCACGCTTTTCTGCTTCTCGCCGCTTGTCATCGCCAACAGCGCCGTCGCAACCACGGAGATAGCGACCGCGCTTTTTTTCACCCTGTCCGTGCTCGCGCTTTGGCACCTGCTTCGACGTCCGGGCGCGGTCTCCATCGTGCTCGCCGGCCTTCCGGTCGGCCTGCTCGCTGCCACCAAGATCAGCGGCCTGCTCATCGCGCCCATCGCCTTGATCCTGCTCGCCCTTCGCCTCCGCGAAGGCTCGCCCTCCCTCTCACGTTTGCGGCTGGGCGGACGCCTGCTGTTCGCCTTGCTCGGCGCCGCCTTGGTCGCGTGGCTGGTGGTCTGGTGCGTTTACGGCGGGCCGGCCGCCGCCTCCAGTCCCGAGCGCGGCCCCTGGCAGGCCCACGAGCACTACGCCGACTCGACCGCCATCGCGGTTATCGAGCAGCTGCGCGTCGCCCGCATCCTGCCCCACTCCTACCTCTACGACCTGCACCAGTTCGTTCAATCCGGCAGCATCCGCCGCGCGTATTTGCTCGGTGAATACTCGCTGAACGGCTGGTGGTATTTCTTCCCCGTCGCCTGGCTGGTCAAAAATCCCCTGCCCTGCCTGCTCGCCTGCGTCGCCGCCGTCGCGGCCGCGTGGCAACTGCGCCGACGCTCGCCCGAGGACGGCGGCGTGTGCTGGAACGAGCTTACCCCGCTGGTCGTGCTGCTGGTGGTTTACCTGGGGGTCTCCGTGACCGGAAACCTCAACATCGGCGCCCGCCACCTTCTGCCCATCTACCCGGCGATGCTGATCTTCGCCGGTCTGGCGGTGCGGCTGACGCTCGCGTCGCCGCGACTGCGCGCGGCTTTCCTCGCCGTCCTCTTTGGCGGCTCCGCGCTTGAGGCCGCGCTCATCCACCCGCAACCCATCGCCTACTTCAACCTCCTCGCGGGCGGTCCGGCGAACGGCCATCGGGTGCTATCCGACAGCTCCGGCGACTGGGGCGAATCCCTGCCCGCCGTCCAGCGCTGGCTGGAACGCCGCGCGCAGAGTCCCGCGGCCGCCGAGCCGGTTTTCTTCTCCTACTTCGGCTGCGCCGACCTCGCCCACTACGGCATCGCCGAGCCGAAGGTCGTGCTTCTGCCCCAGTTTTACGACACCCGCGCCATACGTCCCTACCTGCTCGCGCCCGGCGCCTACGTTATCAGCACGACCATGCTGAATTGCATCTACAACGGCCACTTCATGGGGCCGTGGCGCGCCAGCTACGAGGCGCTTTATCAGACGTCGCTCTCGGACATGGCCCGCCTGCGCGCCGCCATGCGCAGCCAACAGACGCTCGACGCCCTCATGGCGGCGGAAGGCACCGACACATGGCTGAACCGCGTCAGCCAGTTCGACTACCTGCGCTTCAGCCGCCTCTGCGCCTACCTTCGCCAGCGCGAACCCGACGAACGCATCACCTACGGCATGCACGTCTACCACCTCACACTGGAGGATCTGGACGCCGCGCTCAACGGACCGCCGCCCGAGCTGCGTCCGGCCAACGCCATCAAGCACGCCGACCGCTACCCGGACGAGGCCTTGGATTTCGTGCGCTGACCGCCACCGCCGCACCGTCCGCGCGCCCGACCGCGCCTCACAGGCTCAGGCTCAAACCGTCATGGGCAAAGTGCATCCCCGCCGGCAGCCACTCCGGTTCCTGCGCGTGCGCGACCGAGTGCGCGAGGTGGGTGAGGTAAACCCGCTTCGCCCCCACCGCCTGCGCCACCGCCACCGCCTCGGGTATGCTCTGGTGCGTGGGGTGCGGCTGGGGGCGGAGTCCGTCCATGATCAAAAGATCCACCTCCTTCGCCAGCGTGCGCGCGTGCTCGGGCACCTCTTTGCAGTCGGTGTAGTAGGCGAAGCGACGCCCGCTGCTTTTTTCGGTAAACACCAGCCCGAGCGTATCCACCCGCCCGTGGGGAAGCGGCGTGGTCTCGATCACGCCCTCGGGCAGCTCCAACCGCGCGGGCATGCGGCGCAAATCGAAACGCGCATAGCCATCGCGCTGCGCCGTCGGCGGCCGCAGCGCATACGGATAGATCGCGCGCACCCGCTCCTCGCCCTCCTCCGTGCAATAAACCGGCAGGATGCCGTCGGCGCGCGCATCGCAGTAGCGGCGCAAGTCGTCCATGCCGAGGATGTGGTCGGCGTGCCCATGCGTGAGCACGAAAAGATCCACCGTCGGGATCCGCGCCGCCAGCGCCTGCAAGCGAAACTCCGGCGTGGCGTCGATCTGGATGCGGAGCCCGTCCAGCACCACATGCACGGAGGCCCGCGTGCGACGGTCGCGAGGATCGGTCGAGCGACAAACCGCGCACGCGCAGCCGATCATGGGCACGCCATGGGAAGTGCCGGACCCGAGAACGATGATTTCCATAAAACGATTGTCTCCCCCGGCCCATCCCGCGCCAAGCGGCGACAGGCGCGCGGCACTCAATCCTCAAGCAGACCGAGCTGCCCCGGATCGATGCGCTTGGACATGAGCTTGCGCAGGAAGGTCTCCCGGTGCTCCGCGCAGCGCCCGAGGCGCAGCACCGCTTCGCGATGCTCCTCCGTGCCATAGCCCTTGTGCTGGGCGAACCCGTAGCCCGGATACCGCGCGTCCAGCTCTTCCATCATCCGGTCGCGCGTGACCTTGGCGACGATCGAGGCCATCGCGATGCAGAGCGAACGTCCGTCGCCCTGCACCACGGCGGTGTGCGGATAGGGAAAGTTTTTCAGCGCCAGCCCGTCGATGAGGATGCGCGCCTGCGCGGGCGGGCGGAATGCCGCCACCTCCTCCGGCGTGGAAAATAAATCCGGCTCGCGCGGAAATCCGGCTCGCGCGGCGGGTCCATGAACGCGGACGGCGGGTAGATGGATTCGAGCGCGCGACGCATCGCGAGCTTGGTCGCCCCGAGGATGTTTTCGCTCTCGATCTCGGCCACCGAGGCGCAGCCGTATTGCGCGTGGATGTGGCCCTCCGCCGCCAGCGCCTCGAAGTCCAGGTAGAGCGCGTCACGCTCGGCCAGGCTGAGCTGTTTCGAGTCGTTGATTCGGCGGGCGTTTTCATCCACCCAGCGGCCGTCGAGAAACGCGCGCGTCACCAGCACCGCCGCCGCGACCACCGGACCGGCCAGCGCGCCGCGCCCCGCCTCGTCCACCCCGATCAATTCGGGGTTGGGGTCGAGGTGCTTCAGGTCGAAGGCGCGAAGTTGACGGCGTTTGGCGGCCATGGCGGTCGGACGATCTAGGCGGAGAGTTGACCGCGCGTCACCACTCCATCTTGGGCGGCGGCGGCTTGAGCGGGAGCTCGTCCAGTTTGCCCGCCTCGCTCACCACCTCATACGCGGTGCGGAAATGCAGTTTGGCAAAATCACGCAGCGCGTCCGCGCCCAGCCGGTCGATAATCTCGCGCGCCTGTTTCTTCACCATCGCGTTGGCGCCTTTTTGCAACGGAGCGCCGAAGCGACGCGACAGCTCGCGCATCTGCCGCACGAACTCCGCGCGGGCCACGATGGAGGCGGCGGCCACCACCGGGTCTTCCTCCGCCTTGGTGCGCATACGCAACTCGAAGCCCTCGACGCCGAGTTTTTTCAATTCGCGCGCCACCAGCGGATCCTCGGTGAACTGGTCCAGCAGGCCCCAGGGCGCGCGCTTCACCGCCAACGCATCCTGCAGGGCGCGCGCGTGCTGGAAGGCGAGGATCTGGTTCTGGCTGCGAAATCGCGTGCCCATGAGCTGGTTGTATTGGCGCATGTCGCGCGCGGAGATGGTCTTTACCACCACGCCGGGCGTGGCGCGGATGATTTTGTCCAGCTCGAGGATTTTCAACTCGGTCATCTTTTTGGAGTCCTGCGCGCCGGCTTTGCGCCAGGTCTCGATCATGCCTTTGTCGCCGATCACGGTGGCGGCGATGAGGGGACCGAAAAAGTCGCCTTTGCCCGACTCGTCGCAGCCCGCGTGGGTCTCGAACCAGTCGGGGTGCAACACCTCGTCGTAGCCGAGTTTGGCCGCGCCCGTGATCTCCGGCTCGATCACCATCGAGACAAACTCCTCCGTGCCCTTGCCCGCGACCACCACCTTTTTGCTCTCGTAGCCGGTGACGTTGACCTTCGCCGCATCGTTGCGAAACGCGAAGCGCGCATAAGCGACGTCAAAGCGCTCCCAGCCGCGCGAGGACAGAAGCTGCCCCAGCTTCGCGAGCTGTTCCTCGGTCACCTTCAGGGTGTAGCTCGCGAGTTTTTTGGGCGCGTCGGGATCGGCGGCGGGTTTCTTCGGCAT
>JALOTV010000351.1 GCA_025457685.1 Opitutaceae bacterium | reverse complement strand
GTTCAGCGTGGGATACCACGAGCCGACGCTGCTCGAGGTGGCGATGCCGCCCAGCGCGGCCGTGGCGAAGGCGACGACGAGAAAACCCAGCAGAACGAGGATGGAGCGGACGGGGGCGGGAAGCATGAAGTCATCGACCAAAGCGAGCCCGCCGGGAAAAGCGAATTCGCGCCGCAGACCGCACACGCTGCCCGCTCGCCCGCCCGCCTGCACCTGCTCAGGCCAATTCGCAGGCGCCGCCGGCGCAGGCGCACCTGCTCAGGCCAATTCGCAGGCGCCGCCGGCGCAGGCGACGATGTCTTTCAGCGCGGTCTCGTCGCTGGTCTCGTGCAGGCGGGTGTAGTCCACGGGGCGCGGGCGAAGGGCGTTCCACTTGGCGATATCGGTCTCGGTGGCGACCTCCTCGCGCGGGGCCTGGGCGTAGAGCTTGTCGCCGGAATCCTGGAGCAGCGAGACGCCGGTGAAGTAGTCGCGGTGGGCCCAGAGAAACTCGGCCACGGCCTGCCACTCGTCGGGCCGCACGGTGCAGGTGTTGGACACGTTGTGGTGGAGCTGGGGCGAGCGCGAACGCGGGTCGCCGCCGGGGATGACCCACGATTGCTGCACGAGCATGACGAGCTGGAGAAACTGGAGGGCGCCGAGGTCCTTGCGCAGGATGGCGCCGCGCGGGGCCTCGACCGGGAAGGTGATCACGTCATCCGTCTGCGGGCTGTAAACGGACGTCTCGGTCATCTGCGGGTTGAGGGATTTGAAAAACGCGTAGATCGGCTCGCGGCGGTTGGCCTGGACGCGGCGGAAGTAGTGGCGCGCGTGGTGCGGGTGGATGCCGGAGGCGGCGCCGAGCAGGAGGGAAGCGGTGCCCTCGGGCTTGCAGGTGGTGAGTTTGGCGGCGGGTCGTATGCCGATGAGGTCGGCGACGAGGCGGTTGGTGGCGCGGCACAGCGCGGCGCCGCGACGCAGCACCTCGGAGTCGAGCAGGACGTTGGGGTTGTCCATGAAACCGCAGATCGAGACGCCGAGCAGGGCGTCGTGCTCGTTGATCAGCCGGGTGATGGGCCCGAGGTAGGGCATGTCGGTGTAGGCGGCCTGGAGCGTGCCCACGGCGGTGGCGGCGATGCAGGCGGCGTAGAAAAGCTCGGGCGTGGTGGCGGCCCCGCCGTTGATGGTGGTGAGGTTGCAGTGCTGAAACCCGGACAGCCGGGTGGTGCCCGGCAGATCGCCGCGGTAGCCGCGGGCGAAGAGCTGGGCGACCTCCTCGCCGGAGAGTTCCCAGTCCACGACCGGGAGCAGGTTGATCTCGGCGCAGGGGTTGCAGCCCGCCTCGGGGTGGTCGCAGAAGAAAAAGCCGGGCTCGCCGAATTCCTTCTGGGCCTGGAAGAGGCGGCGGAAGAGCTCGGCGTGGCGGGCATCGCGCGAGACCACGGCCGAGTTGTTGGACGCCGAGCGCCACGGGTGGGTGGAGAACCAGTCGCCGGTCTTGGCGTTCATCATCTCCTCGTCGTCGGGCGAGAACAGGCAGATGGTGGCGGAGCGGCGTATTCCTCCCGCCAATACAGCCTTCGCGATGAACATGTTGATGTCGTAAACCTCGACCGGGCGCAGGGCGCGGCCCGAGGCCTGGTCGAGCAGGGCCTCGATGCGAACGAGGGCCTGCTTCAGCGGCAGGTGGCCGGGTGCCTTGCCACCCGAAGTGCGGAGCGAGGCGCCGCGCGGGCGGATGAGCGAGTAGTTGAACTCGATCTTGTGACCGGCGAGGAAGGAGCGGAAGAGGGCGTCGAGCGCGTCTGCCCACCCCTCGATGGTGTCGGCCACGGTGTGGTGCACGACCTCGAGATCGTGCAGCGGGGCGCGCGGCGGCAGGTGGGGCAGGAGGGCGATGTGGTGTTTCTGAACCGAGAAACCGACCCCGCAGCCGCTGAGCAGGAGGAAGAAATATTCCCGGAAAAACTCGATCCGGTCCACGTTGGCGAAGCTGCAGTTAAACATGCGCGCGTGGTTGCGCAGGATGGCTTCGCCCCCGAACTGCAGCGAGCGCATGCTCGGCAGCACTCGCTTGGCGGCGACCTCGGCGAAGACCCGGTCGATGAGATCAGAGAGATCGATGTCACCCAGGGTGCGGGCGAGCAAGGCGCCCTGCGGGCCGGCAAGCTCGGCGACCTCGGCGGGCAGGGTGGCGGGCGTGCGGGCGGAGAGGCGGTCGGCGAAGTGGGCGTGGTGCATCTCCCGCACGCGCTCGACGCCCTCGGCAAAGGTCTCGCGCCGGCCGAGCTCGGGCCGGTAGCGCGAGTATTTGGCCATGGCGATGTAGTCGGCCAGGCCGCTTTCGGGGTAATGGGTAAGGCGGTGCTGGGCGCGGCGTTCGCGGTAAAGCAGGTAGGCGCGGGCGACGTCCCAATGGCCGGCGGCGGCGATGGCTTTTTCGACCGCGTCCTGGACCTTCTCGATGGTCGGGTGCACGCCCTGGCGGTAGTGCAGCTCGAGCATTTGCGAGACCGCTTCGGCGATGCGCGTGGCTTGGATGAAGAGGTCGCTGTCCAGGCCGTAGCAGGCGAGCAGATCGTCGCGGTAGGGGTTGGGGGCGTTGTCGGTGTGCACCTCGCGAAAGGCGAGGGCGATGGCGCGGGTGATCTTATTTTGATCGTAGCGCACGCGCGTGCCGTCTCGCTTGACCACGGCGCGGTCGGCGAAAGCGATGCTGCGGCGGAGCACCTCGGCACCATGGCGCGGGGCGGTGTTGAACGGTTGCGCGGAGGTGGAAAGCGGGGCGACAGGGGTGCTCATAGAATAAGGGCGGGCACCACAGATTGAGGTGTCGGCGTGATCAAGCCGCTACCTGTTGTGGTCGTGAGGTATTAAGCCCGTTAACCAAAAACGGCCAAGATCTGCGCGTCCCGCTGGGTGGCCACCCTTTGCAGCCCCCCTCGCCGGCCAAAAAAGGCGTTATCGCCCCTCAGCATTTGTAACCAATTTGGTTACAAATGCGGGGCAAGCGGAGACGGGGATACTTTGGAACGCGGAGGGTGCGGTGACCTTGGCGGGCAGGGCGGGCACGAAAAAGGGCGGGGTGCGACGACCCCGCCCTACACGGAGGAGAGCGGGTCGCTGGCGCTTCCCGCTACTCTTAAGGAAGTCCTTACTTGGGATCTTCGGGTTTGGCGGCGGGCTTGGCCGGGGGGCGTCCGCTGGTCGTGATGGTCGTGCGCACCTGGGCGGTGACGCGCGGGGTCTCGACCGGGGCCGGGGCGGCTTTGGCGGGGATCGCCATGGGGGCGGCGGCGCCGGCGGGGCCCTGGGCGCGGGTGCTCTTGGCCAGGAGCGCGAGCATGTTCTCGAAAACCTGGACGTTGGAGGCGCTGCGGAAGAGGCCGGTGCAAATCTGGAGGCGCACGCTCTGCATGAGCTCCTCGAAATACTTGTAGGCCTCGCCCTTGTATTCCACC
>JALOTV010000350.1 GCA_025457685.1 Opitutaceae bacterium | reverse complement strand
AAAAGCTCTTCGAACACCGTGTCGGTCTTGGCGGGGCGCAGCACGAACCAGGCGGCGGCCGCCGGAGCGCGAGCGGTGAAGGCGGCTCCGGAGGCGAAGTCGCCGCCCAAGGGCGCGAGCAAGGCGGCGGAGCCGGGCCAGGCGAGCGCTTCGCGTGTATTCAGTGGTTGGATGCGAGGGGCAGGGGCGGAAGGGTGAATAGTCCAGCCGAGGGCGAGCGGGTTGGGGGCGCCCATGGCGGACTCGGCGCGAAACTCCAGGTGGGCGCGGTCGGGGTGGGCATGGATGACCAAATGGACGCGCAAAGGAGGAGCGGAGGCAGGAGCGCCGTCGGGCACGAAGGGGATGTCGCGCAGGTGGATCTCCCAATAAACGGGCGTGGCGCGCCAGACGTTCATGCGTGCGGCGGAGGTGACGGCGGGCGCGGATTTTTGTCCGGTGTGGACCTGCCAGTTCGGGATGAAATCACGCGGCGCGGGGATGAGACGCGTGCCGTCCGGCAGCTCCGCCCAAGGCGAAGCGCCCTCGGGGCCGAGCAAATCGCGACCGGCGACGACGAAAACCTCGCGCTGAGTGGCGTCTTCCCAGAACGAGGTCAGCACGGAGGCGGCCCCGGCGATGGCGGGTGGCGAGGCTGGCGTGGACGCGCGCAGGCTGGCGGCGGCCAAGAAGAGGCCCACCACCACCGACCACAGAAAAATCAAACGCGACATGGCGGGGTGTTCAGGACCTGAGGATGGCGTCAAACCAGGCGCCTGCGCGACCGAGGGTGTTGTCGGGTTTGATCAACCAGTAGCCGCCGAGTTCATCGGCGCGCAGATTGCGATCAAGCGGGGCGTCGCGGTATTTCGGGTCGTTGGACTCGTTGCAGAAGAGTTCCCAGTAGTGGAGCAGGGCGACGTCCTGGGCGAGGGCGGCGGCGACGGTGCCCTCGAGGATGGGCTCGGCGGGCTTGTCGGGCGTGAGTTTATTTTCGGCCACGCCGAATTCGCCGAGCATGACCTGGGGGCGCCCCTTGCTGTCGCGCTCATAGGTGCGGGCGTGGGCGCGGATGATCTCGATGCCTTGCCAGATGCCGATGGCGGCGGCGTCGCCGGTGCCGTGTGCGTCGATCTGCATGCCGTCGTAGGCCGACCACGAGATCAGATCCACCTCCACGCGGGGCATCACGCGGTTGCAGAGCGTGGGCGCGCCGAGAAGAGTGTCGAAGACGCGGTTGACCTCGATGGCGTGGAGAACGCGGCATTTGGAGCCCGGGCTGCGGGTGGCAAACTCGGCGCGGGCGCGGTTGACGCCCCGTTGGCGGGCGGCGAACCACTTCACGTAGGTTTCCACGCGGACTTCGAGGTCGGCGGGGAGTTTGGCCGGATCGGTCCACGGCGCGCCGGGGTATTCGCGGATCATCCAGTCGCCCTCCCAGTTTTGCAGGATGAAGGTGACGGTGCGGTCGCGGTAAGTTTGGAGCAGGTATTTGGTAAGCTGATACAGCTCCTCCTCCTCGGCGGCGAAATCCATGTCGGGTGCGACCATGTGGCCGGCGGGGCGGGGGTGGCGGTCGCCTGCAGGGCTGAACTTTACCTCAAGCGCGATGGTGTCGAAGGGCAGCGCGAAGGCGGCCTGGAAATACGGATGGGAGGCGCGTTCGACCAGAGTGGCGTGGTCGGCGGAGCGCCAGGCGGAGTTCTGCGAGTAAACGTGCTCCAGCTCGTAGAACCAGAGCTTCAGGTGGCGGTAGCCCAGACGTTGGTGGATGGTTTGGGCCCCCTCGACCACGTAGGGCTCGGAGCTAAAGGCGTAGCGGCCTGCGCAATGGGTGGCACCGAGGCGCGAAGCAAGCAGGGCGGGGTTGATGCGCCCCCCTTGCGAGGGGCGGAAGGGCGCGACGGCGGCAAGGATGTCGGCGGGACGGGAGAGGGGATGCATGGGGGATGTGCGATGAATGGAGGAAAGGCGTTACGGCGAAGCAGGGCGGAAGACGACGTGCAACTCGCCCGTGAGGACCGGCTTGGTGAAGTCCAGGCCCACGCGCGTGGCGCGGCGGCCGCCACCGAGATTCTGGCCTTCGAGCGTGTCTTCGGAAAGGGTGTAGGGCGCGGAGGAACCCAACGTGGCGATGAGCGTGTTGCGACCGTGGGTAAAGGCCAGCGTATCGGAGGCGCGGCGCTGCCAGGAGCCGAGCGTCATGAAGGCGTTGGCGTAGGTGCCGGGCTCGCGAAACTCGAAACGATCGATGACCTCCACGCGTGCGTCTTGGCCCCGGTGGTAACGAAATTCGCGTGTGAGCGAGCGCAGATTTGGCGCGTCGTAGCAGGCGGTGAGGTCGATGACCCACGTGTCCAATTCGGGGGTAAACTCGCGCCGGAGCACGCGAGCGGCGGCCTCGCGTCCCTCCCGCTGCAAGCGACCGTCGATGACCGGCACGGAGTGGCCGCGCGAGTTGTTGATCGGGCTGGAGTAGCGCCCGGGACCGAAGGTGTTTTTGTTATAAACCTCCGAGCCCACGTCGGTGACGGGGAAGGAGTCGCCGACCGCGATGGCGTAGGAGCCGACGTCGTTGTGGTTGTGAAGCTCGGCGTTGTGACCGCCCTTGAAGGCGGCGCCGAGTGTGGTGTCGCCCGGCGCGAGCGGACGCACGATAAGCACGCCGCCCTCGGTGAATTCGTGGCGCGGGGACCACTCGTTCTCGTGCAGTTCCGGCGGCGGGGGAGTGGTGGCGATGAGCAGGGTGTCGTAGAGCAGGCTGCCGATGGTGTAGTCGGCGTTTTCCGGACGGGCGCGGAGGGCGGGCGGCAGAAGGGCGGGATCGTTCAGGCGGGTGGCGAGCAGGGCCTGGAGTCCGCGCACGGCGCGGCTGCCATAGGGCGTGTCGGCAAAGGCGGGGAACATCTGGCCGAACACCTCGAAACGCGTCGGGAAGGCGGCGATCTCACGTATGCGCGGGTCGGCGAAGAGGTTGATCGCTCCGCCGGATGCGCGGTAAAGCATCTCGGCGAGGTTGGCGTAGTGGCCGAAGCCGTAGTTGTGATACATGATGCCCTCGGAGCAGTAGCCGTCGGCGGCGTGGCCGTGGAACGATTTTTCAATGGTGGCGCGCATGCCCGCCACGATGCGCTCGACCTCGGCGCGATCCGGCGAGGTGAACAAGGCCGCGCCCACGATGCCGGCGTGGCAGACCGCGTTCCAGTTGCCTTGCCACCACACCCACTTGCAGAGGGACGTGTCGCCATCGAGTCGGCGCAGGTAGGGCGCCACGGAGCGGCGATGCACCTCCGAGCGCAGGCGGGCGAGCAGCGCGGGATCGAGGCGGTCGTCGAGAATCCACGCGGCGGTGACAAGATTCCAGGCCCGCATGGTGACCCCGAGGTCGATGTCTGTGATACGGCCGTGCAGGTTGTCCTGGGTTTTGGAATCGTGGGCGGGGATGACCCAGGTGGGCTCGTCGAGGATGGCGGAGATCTCGCGTTCGGCGGCGGCGATGAAGCGCGTGTCGTTGGTCAGGCCGGCGGCCAGGGGGAAGAGTCCTGAGCGGTAAAGGCGGCGACGGAACGGCGTGCCGTGAGGCTCGCGGCTGCCCGTCTCGAAGTAGGCGAGATATTCGGCCTCGCCCCACTGCGGGACAGGTTGGCCGAGCTCCGCCTCGGCGGCGGCGAGGATACGCGCGCTGTCTAGTGGCAAGGCGTCCCACGCCGCGCGGTCATGGATTTTCGGGCCCACGCCATGCGGCAGACTGAGTGCGGCAG
>JALOTV010000349.1 GCA_025457685.1 Opitutaceae bacterium | reverse complement strand
AGCCCTCGGTTACCAAAGCCCTCTCGACTACGAATCTTCACTCAGCTAACCAAAACCACATCACGCTCAACTCCTGTCCGTTTTATCCGGGCAATCCCACCACGATCGCGGCCGTGCCTGCCTGGACTTCCGGGTGGTGGAATGGGGTGAAGATGACCGGAGGTCTTTTCGATCGCCCAGCCGGCAATGCGACGCCGACGATTAGGTCGATGGATCGACCCCGACCGCGGCGTGCGCAGCCATCTCCAACAACGAGATGTGTAGATTTAAAACCCCGAAACTTGTTTGCGCCAGATATTGAATTAATCGGGCAGACAAAGGCAGGCGGCGGTAACGTTACTCGCGGCCGTGAGGCATGATCGATCCACCAACCTGGAAGATCCACGAACCAAAGATGAGGCGGCGGCATTTTCGTGGCTTGGCTGTTGGTACGACAGCGTGCATGCCTCGCCGTGGTCCTATGGCGAAGCACCACTCCCTCACGGCAAAGACGTCGAATCACATCCGTCCCCAGGCGGCATCGCTTAGTGCCAGAGCCAACCATCGCAGAAAACTCCCCGCTCAGTTCGCGCTTTTCTTTCCTATGTTCGAGTCATCTCCCATCACAGTCCCGCTTGGAAAATTCGTGCGAGTACTCTTCGCATGCCTCGCCGCAGTCACGGCCGCGCACGCCCAGTTTTATGCGCCAGACACCTATCGCCATGACCCAGTGCAGCGCGTCTATCCCGTGGAGCTCGCCCGCGTCCTCGCCTGGCTTCACAACCAGCAAGGCGGCGAGCAAATCACGGAAGTCGTCTTCAGCCACGAGCCCGCCCCCTACATCCACCGCACCACGACTCTGCGCAAGCCAGGCCAGGAACCAGTCACGACCGTTCACGAACGCACTCACCGGTGGACGCTGCGCTGGCTGGGTGCTGACAAAAAACTGATCCGTCAGTTTAACCTCAGCTACGCGGATGCCGATCTCGAGGCCGGCGCGCAGTTCTACCGCGAAATCCTCCGGCAGTTTCGCAAGGAAAACGCCACAGCCGCCCTCCCCGCCGCGGCATCCACTCCCGACTCGGACCCCGTGTACGCAGGCCTCGCCGCGCTCGACGCCAACCGGCTGCTCACGCTCCATCACATCACCACCCGCTACACAGAGCTCACGGCCGCGCCAGACACTGCCCAAGCGCGCAAACTCGCCGGCCAGCTCCTCGCCGCCGCGAGCTTTGGCCTCGGCGGACAGCAGACACTGGACACCACCCTCGCCGCGCGCGCCGCTGTCTGGCTCGCCCTGAGCGAGTCCCCGCCCGCCGACGACGCACCCTGGGCCGTGCTGCTGGCCCTCAATCACCGCACCAGTCAGGCCCGCGCGCATTGGAAAACCACCGCCGTCGAAAATGACCGCCCACGTGGTGGAGTCTGCTCATCGAAAAATCCTACGCGCACGAACTCGCGCTCGGCGCCGTGCAACTCGACGTCACCGCCCACGCACTACCGTTGTACGCCGCCGCCGCCCGCCAGAAAATCTCCGCCACACTCTACGGCAATTTCCTCAAGGCGGCCTTTGAAAACCAGCCTCAGGCCCTGCTCGCCGTCTACGATCAGGCGCCCTGGCTCTACCAATCGGGCAACATCGAAACCGGCCATATGAGCTACGGCGCATGGACGCTCGCCGCCCGCATCGACTGGCTCAATGCGCTGATCGCCTGCCCCGCCGACAATCGCCCCGCCGAGCTCACTGACGCCCTTCTCACCACCGCGTTGCGTGCGCAAAACCCCGGAGCCAAATCGGTCGATGCCTCCTTGGCCGGCCTGCCCGAAACTGCGCCCATCTTCGAGATCGCCCTGCAACAAGCCCGCGCACCGCTCGCCCCCGTCGCCGTGCTCTCCCTGCCCGACCTGCTGCACCACGGCTGGGAAACCCAGGCGCTCCACCTCGTCACCCGCCACCTCTTTCTCAATTCCCGCTACGGCGACCGCGAACTCGGCGCGCGCTATAAATCCATACTCGACGCCGCCGGCGCCGAACTCACCAGCCTGACCATCAGCGACGAGAACGGCTCGAAAAAACCAGTCCCCAGCCCGGCCCATGATCTGCTCGCCCGCTTGGAAGCCGCCGGCCCGCTCCGCGATGCCCTGGTCAGACTCGAATCCGACGCGGCCCGCCGCCGCGAAGCATTCTACGTTATTCACCGTTCCTTCTGGCTCTCTCCAGGCAACACCCTCAACGCCATCACCCACGGCCCCGTCGCTTCCACGCATCCCCGCAGCGGAAAAACGTACAACACCGCCCGCGACTACCTGGAGGTGCTCTCCCAAACCGGCAACGTCGAGCTGTGCCGGCGCGCCCTGCAAATCGCCAACAGCGCCCGCGTGCTCGCCAACGAAAAAATCTCCGACGAAGACATCGCTCAACTCAGCCGGCATTTAGCACCCGAGGACGATCTCTGGATCACGCTCAACCAACGCACTCTCGACGCGATGCCCGAGCACGAACGCGCCCGCACACTCGAAACTTATTACTGGGACAACCCAAACGAAGGCCTGGGCAAACAGGTTTACCAAGCCTACATCGCCTCGCACGATCTCGTTTCGGCCCAACGCTTCTACGATCAGGCACGTCTTCAGTTCGGCGGCTCCGTCGCATTTTCCAATCAGCTCGGACCTGCACGCCTCATGCGCGCCATCCTCGATGGCGACAAACCCGGCATCAAGACCGCCCTGATCGACAGCGACACGGGCAGCGCCGCCAGCCTCACCTGCGAGATGATGGCCGCTGTCGAAGAACGCAACCCCGAGGGCCTCAAGCACGCCGTCGAGACGTCACTCAAGCGCTATCCTCCGCGTTCGGATATCCCGGAAAATGAAATCCGCAACGACCGCACCCTCCTGCGCGATTTCATCCCACTCTGGCCCGCCCTGGCCGACCCCGCACACCGCGATCATGCCAAAGCACTTGATTACTTCGGTGCCAGAGACGATTGGCCCGGCCTGCGTTGGCTCGTCGCCGAACGCCTCAATCTCAGCACCGAAGACCGGATACGCTTCTTCGGCGGGGAAAAGGCCGTGGCCGAATTCCGCTTTTTCATCGCCCATCTGCGCCGCGACACCGCCGCCTTCGAAAAACTCTATGCCGATCTCGGGCCGCCCTCCAAACGCCAGCTGCAGATCATGTCGCATGTCCTCATCCATCAACTGCGCGCCGACCTGCT